>NZ_JASCPT010000067.1:0-32209 GCF_029959775.1 Pseudomonas sp. PS01270
CGCGGAGTATCAGTCTTTATCAATTATTGACTGGACTACCGCATTCGCGAGCAGGCTCGCTCCCACATCTGTTATGTGTTGCTGATTAACCCCTCAGCGCTTTCCACAGCTTGCCTACGACCGAAACCACCGCCAACACCACAGCCCCGGCAATAATCCCCGCGACACCATTGAGCAGCATCGGCACGGCGAACCCGGCACTGCCCGCCGCTGCGCCAACACCTTCGATCCAGTGATGCAGCACCGGCACGCCGTGGGTCAGGATGCCGCCGCCGACCAGGAACATCGCCGCCGTGCCGACCACCGACAGGGTTTTCATCATGTACGGCGCGGCATTGAGAATGCCGCCGCCGATCTTTTTCGCCATCTGCCCGGGTTTCTGCGTCAGCCACAGCCCCAGGTCGTCGAGTTTGACGATGCCCGCCACCAAACCGTAAACGCCCACGGTCATGACAATGGCGATGCCGGACATGACGACCACTTGCTGAGTCAGCGAGGCATCTGCCACAGTGCCGAGAGTGATCGCAATGATTTCTGCCGAGAGCACGTTTAAGCCACCGAAAATATGCCCAATTCAAGGTACTTCGGGGGCTTCAGCTTAATATGTCCCTGTGCAGATAGCGAAACTGCACAAAGCCTTTGCAGCCTCCTCGAACTAACTCGGTAGGTCGCTGCGCTCAGAGACGCAGAACCATTACAAGATGCAATCACTTGACATCCGTACGTCTCAACTCAAGCACACAGAAAATCGTAAGTATTAAACGGGAGGCAGGTGATACGCACCTCGAGAGCAACGAGCCCCATTGCAAGACTTAAAATTAAGAGCAGAATTTTTTCAAGACCCGGAAATTCGAGTATCACCCAAGGGCAAAACCTCGGAATGGGATGTCCCCCCCTTATTTTTCAACCAGGTCTGGACTAATCGCACCAAAAATCGCAACGATTTACACGCTATATGCTGAACCTGTCGCCGCGACATTGAAATCCAAGAATGATGTAAGACTAGTCAATTTACTAAATATATCGCTATAGCATATACAATAAGATAAACTCCCAATCCACCTTTATCAAAGCTAGCTTACGGAGCTTTAAGCAATGCTCGTTTATGACCCACTAGATAAAACAGTGCGGGCCTGGTTTCATGCAGAAATCGAAGGTCCGTGCTTCGTCGCGACCATCACTTCCTTGGAAACCGGAGAGTCGAACCGAGCAGCGCTGCTGGAGTGTGCCTATACCCTTTATCGATACTTACTCTTCGCAAAGGGTGTAGAAATTAAGCATATACAAATGATGTGCCCGCCCTCGGTCAGCGGGAGGAGTCATTGGGTTTTAGAAGATTTGGTCAGTGTAACGATTGTTGAGGGGCTTGAATCACCAGGTAGCGCAGTCATGTATCGCACCAGTGAGTCGATGTACAAAATCGGAGAACTGGACCTGAGGAAAAAAAAGCGATCTCGGATTATCTATAGGGCCCAGCATCTTCAAGATCACGATTCAAAACCGAATCCTCAACGCCTAGCCTCGGGACTACTGCAGCTTTACGGCCCAATGCAGTAACACAGAGTGAACATCCCAACGGAACAAGCAATAACTACCCAGCCCCCTGCAAAAATCTCTATAGCGTATAGAGATTTTCGCTCAAGCAAGGCCTTATCGTTCCTTTTGCGGGAAAGCAAATGGAACTCAAAGAATCATTTGGAGAAACGGTCAAATCCATCCGTCGAGACAAGGGCCTTCCTCAGGGCGCGATAGGCACTAACCAAGGCTATATCAGTGAGGTTGAGGGCGGACTGAAGGCTCCAACACTGCCAAAAATAGTGGAGATTGCCAAAAACTTGGAGATCCATCCGCTCACACTACTGACTGCTGCTTACGAAAAAATGGGACCAGACAGTGCGGAGCAACTTCTAGCCAAGGTTGCATCTGAACTCAAAGGACTAAAAAAAATGCACCGCGGTTGATATTCATGTTCCAGGCAGTAGTACAGCAGTGCGCTACCGACCTACCAGGCTTTCGCTGAAAAACACTTTCACGCGCTCGGTGCACCGTATCAATGTTTCCCCGCGAGTACTCCCAAAGGCTCGAAGTCTGGACCATGGGCCAATGCTGCGTCCAGAAACCTATGAGCGGACTTCAAAGACCTCTTCGATAGCAAGCAGTGAGCGTTGACCTCATGTGAATTCTTAAAACGCCACTTGATGGCTTTATCCTTCCGCTTTCCTTTCATGGGGTCCTCGAGCGATTATTTTATAGGCAGGTATATTGTTGCCATGCACGTACCTGCTATGTAAAGCAAAATTAGCGCAATGACAACATAGAGTATGTCGCCAGTTTAAAGAATGGATAAATTAAAGCAAGCAGCGACACCTATATATCTTCGTCGATTTCCATTACCTGACAATAGAGGTGGCGATACAACATACTCAATCAGGTTGCAGCATACAGCAAAACATTTAAATTCCGAATACCAAACAATTAAAAAGCACTATAAAAAGCTGCCTCAAGCGTGCCTTAAACAGCCTTAACCGAAATCAACTCGAAATATTTGAACTTCAATTTTTTTGCTTCTTTTTTAGCCTCTAGCTCGGCAACCAACGAACTTAGAGTATTAACATCATAAACAAATAATTCCGCACTGCCTTCGAATTCCTTTGTAACGCTGAGCGTAACTCGTAACTTTTGAGACAAAAGCTTGGCTGGTTTTCGTGGCGCAGAGTGAGGCTTGGATGTTACCTCCTCGGTTGATTGTGGCTCAGGTGACGACGTAGGAACTGATTGATTAGGCGAGCCGAATAGGGCTCGACGCATTTCCTCTTCACTCAGCTTTATACTCATATTGTGTATCTCATCGTATTTAGAAATCGGTTTGAAAAACACTATAAGCCAGCGACAGCGGTGCGTTGCACAAGGTAAGTACGACAACCACTCTTGTTGAAATATTAAATATTCGCATGTGCTCGCTGTATTCGCAGATGATCTCAAGTCATATGGACAAACGTTATCTTACTAGAAGTATCATCCCGGCATAGTAAATAGGTTCCTGGGAGCCCCATCAAAAAAATGCACGCCAGTCGTCTGTCGACAACTTCGAGGTCAACGCGCACGCTTAGGAGTTTTACGCACGTCCTGAATGCCAATATCTGCATACCTTACAGGCATACACTCTCAATGCTCAAGGTGCTCAAGGTGCTCACGCGACTGACTCACCCACCAATAGCCGCCTCTCGACCGCAAATGCGCGCTCACTCAAGAGTCGCATCGTACTTATTTGAATTATTTTGGGCTGCAGACGGGAGAAAGCAACAATAAAGGTGCAACGATCTTCCGTTTACCAGTCTCCTTGATTATGCTGGCCCTTAGCTACAACACCTGAAAACCTAAGCGTCACTCACAATAAAACTGCACAGGGATGTTTATAGTGAAGTTCGATCTTAGACTCGCAATCAATAGTATTTCCGATGTAGTCATGAATCGACCCGCTCCGCTGCGAGAGTTCGACCAAATTTACATGAAGGTCGCCGACATGGTTGTCCAAGCGGAATACGTTGCGCGGGTGTTCGACGGCAAGAAAGTCATTTTCGTGGGAGACGGAGACGGAATCGCGCTTTCTGCAGCCCACCTGAAGGCACAAAAGGTTGTCGACTATGGCCCGTCCTCTATCACACTACTCGACTTTGACGAGCGTATCGTCAACTCGGTCCTGCGTTTTGGCGAAAAGCTGGCTCCTGACGTCCACATAACGGCTCAGCTTTACAATGTGGCTGATCCCCTACCTGAAGAGCACTTCGGTGCCTACGATGGTTTCCATATCAATCCGCCCTGGGGCGCGAGTAACGCTGGCCAAAGCGTGACCGCATTCTTGGAACGTGGCAGTCAGGCAACCCATCAAAAAGGTTTGGGCATCGTGGTAATCGCAGATGATCCCGATCTTCCGTGGACACAAGAAGTTCTCCGAGACACCCAAAAAAGAGCCATTGACTTGGGGTACGTCGTATCGGAAATGCTTCCCCAACTTCATCTTTACCACTTGGATGATGCCCCCGACTTACGTTCCTGCTCTTGCCTGTTTCGGCGGGTGCGGCCAGATTTGATGGAGACGGTTTCAAAACGACTGTCGACTGACCGGTTACGCAATTTTTATGGAAACAACAATCCTCTCACGTATAAATACGTGAGAGAAAAACCAAGTCTTAATGTCAATCGTGAAGCCGAACAGCGCTATTCACTTGAACACTACAAGGAGGTTCCAGATGCCTAATCCCCTGATTGATGGACAAGGTGTGATCTTCATGAAGGTAGGCCTCCATGCATCGGAGACTCTGGAAGATATCGTAAAAAGAAAGCAGCAGGAGTTTGAAGCTTCGGGTTCAATTTTCTGGGGATATGGCGGCAGCTCTTGCCATCCGCGCACCATGGTTCAACCGTTTGGACGAACGATGCAAGACGCTGGCAAGCATCTGCTTATCATAATGAATGAGATGAATTCAAAACACACGGCTCCGCCTGTAGCAGCTTCTGAATATTCAGAGGATGGTGTCGATTGGACTGCTGTACCTAAAGGAATTGAAGTACGCGGCTCGCGCTTTGCCTTGGTCCTAGACGAACTCAAAGTCGAAGAATTCGAAGTTGACCTCAATGCATTTGAGGTAGGTCTCGGGCAGTCCCGAGGAAAAATTGCCGCTGAGTACCTGAAGGGCCAAAACGATAAAGGCTGCCTGATTTATCACGAACCTCATATTCCGCCTCCCCCTGAGCAGCGGATAATTAAACAGATTGGTCTAATTGCAAGGGTAAAACCCCCGTACGCAGTCTTTTTAAGGGATTGAACGGAGAAATCACGGATGGGAAAAATCATCTATTTGACGGGCGCACCAGCCACCGGAAAATCCACATTGACCCGAAACTTGGCCGAAAAAGCGGACCAGGTAATGGTTTTTACCTACAGCAAGGAGCTTGCGAGGATCGTTTCGTCACGTGTGGGGGCCATTGACCAGAAGGACTTGCGCGAACAATCGGCCAAGTTGATCACTCGTGATGATGTGGAGGCGGTAGATGCCGAACTTGTACAACTGGCACAGCGATTCAAAAACCAAAACGGCTTCCTGATCATTGATTCGCACCCCGTGACGATAGAGAGTTTCGGCTTTCGGGTGACCCCTTTCACGAAGGAGATGCTGAGACAGCTGGCACCTGACGTAATCACCTGCTTATACGCCGATGCGCACACCCTGGCCAATCGTATCCAAGCAGATGCTGCAGGTCGTCCATTGCCGACCAAAACAGAGCTGGAGCGACATGTCGATCTTCAATGCAATCTGGCATCTGTGTATGCGTTTGAGACCGGCGCGTCGCTCTATTATCTTGACGCAGCCAGGGCGGAGGGAGAGCTGTTGGAAAACTTCATGCAGGTTTCCCGAATACCCCGCTCAATCTACTCAGACAGCGGCAGCTAAGGCGCAATCGGTACCGAACAGATCGAGGGTGTATGGAGCAATTAAGCCTGGCTTGCGCTTTCCACGCAGCAGCGAAACGAGGCGCCCCCAATCCTCAAGATTGCCATTCAATGATACTTCGCCAATGGACAAGACATCCCGAGGCGACAACAGCGTAGGGTCAGCCAACTGCACCGAGTAAGGCGCCTCCATATGGGCAACAAAACTCACGTCATATTTTTTAGCAACATTACCGCTGAGAGCAAACTCGGCATTTCGTACAACGGCAGTCACCTGAGACGCGCCTAGTGGCTTGTCGCTGGAGAAGTTTCTCAAACAAGCCGCAGTCACTTGCAGGTCCGTCCCCCTCCCCAGGCTATCAGTAGATTTACATACCAACGCATAGTGACTTGACTTGCGTCTACCCGAAGGCAAATCGGCGCGACTCGTAATCAAGACGTGGTCTGGAAGTGGCAGTGAATTGCCTTTGTTGTCAATCCAACTGTTCCAAACGAAAACATCTCCCGGGGTAACATCGATGCGCTTGGCCTTGCTGGACATCGGCGAAAACAACACCTTCATCTGCTCATCCATCGACATCGCCGCATCTCGGGCATTCTCACCCATGGATTGACCTATACCCCAGAAAAACAAACCACTACCCAGCTGACGCTCCCAGTCCTTGCGACGGATAATCAAATCAAGGCTTTCGCCTGATTCAACTCCCATTTTGGTCCAACAAAAAGTGGCAGGAATCATCAGTGGGGTACCAGGAGTATTTTAACGGCGCTAAGGGTACCAAACTCTAATTCACTTTGAAAATGAATTCACCTATAGTGAATATCATGAATAACATTGAAATCCAAGCGTCATACTCCAAGCTTGTCGAAGCGCTGAAACAAGATAGTCGTAGTGATGCCGAAATTGCTAGGAAAAGCGGGGTTTCACAACCGACGGTATGGCGTTTGCGCAGCGGCCAGCACTCCCGACTCCGATTCAGTGGCCAATTCAATAAGCTATATAAATTCTATGGCCTAAGTGAATTGAGAAGCCCCCCTGAAGAAGCTTCTATGGAGGAGCAACTCAAGAGTGCCATAATGACATTATGGGATGGTTCGGATGCACATGCCCGGGCGTTGATCAAGGTTATCCGGAGTCTGAAAGGGCTGAGTACGCGACAGCCTGATCATTCTGCCAAGCTAACCGCTGAAGGAGGTCGAAATGCCGGCCACACAAATTGACCGTATTTTTGGCGCACTGGAGTCCGCAGGTTACCCGCGGGACTTCCAGCAATCACTGTTGCCTGAATGGGTCACCAGCGAGATGCTACAGGACCAAGGTGCGACGCTTGAAGTGGCGTCTATCTTAGCGAAGCGATTGGGGTTGAGGGTTGCTCCTTTATTCTCCGATAACCCTGGCCTTGAGACGCTGCATCGACGAGATACGAAGTACAAACGATCCATTCCGAACAAATCCAAAAATCTCAGTGCTGCTACATCCTTGGCAATGTTTGTTGCCGAATCAGTTGCCTACTCAACCCCTTTCAGCTACACCCCCTTCCCTACAGATCCGCTGGAGCTTCGCGCAGAGATCCTGGGCACTGAGGGCGGCAATTGGCTAGGGCTGCGCAACCTGCTTCAAGCATGCTGGCGACATGGAGTACCTGTGATCTACTTGGATCATGTCGGGGACGGCCTGCCCAAAATGGATGGCATGGTGACCTTAATAGACGGTCGGCCGATCATTATCCTTTCAAAGAAAAGCACGTCCTGGGCTTGGCAACTGTTCATCATCGCCCACGAAATCGGACATTGCGCTCTGGGCCATATCGAACCAGACGAAATCCTGATTGATGAAGCGTTAGGGGAACAGTCGTATGCACTCGACGACCCTGATGAAGAAGAACAAGCCGCCGATCGATTTGCAATTACCCTGCTGAACGGAAGGGAAAATGCGACCTACGGCTCCGGCACCGCCAACATGTCGGCACGGGGGTTGGTAGAGGCTTCGGTCAACTATGGAAAAGCGAATCACGTGGATCCTGGTCATGTCGTGCTCAATTTCGCCAAGCACAACAATGCATGGCCGTTGGGCATGGCGGCGATAAAGATGCTCCAGGCAGGAGCTGCGCCTGCAGGAGCGGTAGTAAACGACCTGCTTTGGCGATGCATACGTGCAGATGTCCTTCCCGATGACACTACTGCACTGCTGCGCCGTGTGGCGCCAGCCGAATAGGATTTCGTATGGCGCTCAAACTCTTCGTAGACAATGACGTGATTTTGAAGCTGGCGCAGTATGGGCTGCTACATCGATTACTAGAACTATTCAGCGCACCAACCGGAACTACAGAGATCTTCGTACTAGACTCCGCCCGGTACAAACTTCTGCCCAAGCGTGGCCCACTTGAGTTGTGCAAAACAGAAAGTGCAGCGGCACAAATAACAGCCTTTCTGGACAGTGCAACAAAACTAACACCTGAGGCGATCGACCTTGAACTCGTTGAAGTGTTGAACGCAGCACCAGGCATCGACCCAGGTGAAGCCCTGCTGTTCGCCGGCGCAGCAAACAGTGAAGAAGGTAGAGTTTTAACCGGAGACAAGCGGGCTTTGTTAGGACTAGCAGAACAGGACCTTGAGCAGATCAGTCCACTGCTGAGCAACAAGGTCATAACGCTGGAGGCGTTGATTCAGGGGTTCGTTCGGCTCGACCACCACACCACTCAACATTGCATCAGAACCAACCCGCGCGTGGATAAAGCGCTGACAAACGTGTTTGGCGTATCTATAGCCGCTGCTGAAGAAAGCATTCATGCCGGCCTCGCCTCCTACGTCGGCCACGTACGAAAAGCTTTAGGACCTATCCTAAGCAGTGGCCCTCCTTTCGATTGACGCCGCCTTTATCTTTTTCCGATGGGAGTTTGCCTGTGGTACCCACTTACTAGCGTTGTGAGCGGTAATATGGCCAAAATCAAAACTTCTCGCTGGCGTTACAAACACCTTCGGCGCGGTTCGCCATCTGCAAGAAATACAACCTTCAGCTGTAGCCCAGTTCGTCGGCGGTGCAACTCACGACGGCACACTTCCATTGCACGCGCAGCCTAAGCTGCTTGGGCTACACCTAATCACTGTGGCTCGATCAACACAAAAGTTTGATCAGGCACCACTTCATAGGCGCTGGCAGCCAACCTTGCTGAATTCGGGATTTACGCCAAAGCTTTTTTTCAACTTTGATAGCTGTTGCCATTTGCTTTTGAGCGATGCGGCGCGTCTTCGCCCCAGGGATTCTCCCGACTGATGCCACATAAGTGTTAGTACTACGATCGCGGCGGGCGGCTCGGGCGATTGCTACCAAGAATCCATGATCGATGACAAGAGGCAGCGCAAAATGCCCGCCTGACCCGCTTGCTGATGGAATATTGGTCACATCCGCGAACTGCACTTTTGATTTAGCATAATTTAGGCGTTTCGCAGTAAACTTGAAACAGGCAGAGTCAGTGAGCACGAACAAGCTGTAGATAGCATGTTCTGGTAATGGACCACTTTCAATAAATTTAATTAGATCATGCATCGTCCGAGACTGCTCTAGCACAAAGGCAAGCCAAGGTTTTACATAAAAATCCCCACCGGCCGCTGCTGCGGCGATAAGCGGTGATTTTCCAAACTGGACAGACGCATTAACTGGTTGAACTATCTTCTTGGCCTTTTCCCTAGTCACCGCACCGCCAAAGGTCAAACGACTATCGGCAGAGAGAGAGTGGGTATCCCATACGATCGTTGTCATACTAAACGTGAACATCCATAAATTTTAGTGGTTCGTAAACTATTTGTGCGGCCGTGACCAGCCTCACTAATTCGCCAGTATTTCAGTCCATTATCTCCTTCACCAACCGGCCGAGAGCGATACCCAAATGCCAACTTCTACGCCGATACCAGACGATATGTCTATAGAAAAACCTTTAGTTTATTGGCTAGTCAATACCCTACGATCGCGAAACGCGTGTTGTTACGCATCAACGCCTCATTTATGGCTGTGGTTAGCGCAGCAAGTCAGGAAGGTCATATAGAAGTTTCATCGCGTCTGTCCACCCGACCTCAGAAAAAACCTTCAAAATTTCAACCAACCGGTGACGTCGGCCTTCGTCATCGAATATCAGACGATAATCGGCAATGTATCGTTGCAGAATTTCCACGACAGCGGTATTTCCCAAGCTCTCGTACTGATAGCCCTCCTCTTCACCACGTCCAAGTAATATCGCGTGAATTGCCTCGAATACCGCAACGGGATTACCTGGAATCAGGAACCCGTACAATCCAATCAGATAATACAGTGTCGACGGTTGGCGCGAGCGGGCAATTAAGCGCAGTTCCCCTTCATAATCAATTAGGAATTTCGCCATCGCCGCAGCATCGGGTAAACCCGGACTGTCATGTTGATCGCTGGCATGGGCGCCGGAGCCGAAATACAGTTGATTCATTGCATGATGGATGCTTAGTTCCGCTGCATCGTACCGCAGTCCAGCCGACTTCTTTTCTGCCTCGACAGCGTCGGATTGAAGTGCACCGTACGCCTCGGCGGCGACGAGCGTTGATGAGTTGAGGACAAGTGCGAGACAGTCCTGTGCACGGTCGCACGCTGAATACTCCTCCGCATTGGCCTTGGCGGCATAACGCCGAAATAGTGCACCGCGCAAACAGGAGGAGAAATGATTGAGCAATGCGCCCACACGCTCGGGTTCACCCGCCCAGTCTTCAAGCCACACACGCGCAAGCGCACGCCCTTGGCGAACATACAACTCCATTGCCAGGCTACCTACGGCTTCGAGCAAGTCATTACGCCCTGCAGTGTCCTGATCAAACTCGCAATGGATACGCACCTGGAGAATTTGTAGCACCTTCTCGCAGCGGTCTATTTCCGAATGAATGAAGGGCCGCAAAGCATGGTTGAGGTAGGAAGCGATTATCTCGGAATGAGTCTCCTGCTGAGCGATGCGCTCCCCCATTTCCCACATGCGATCTGGACTCACGGCAGCGAGAAGTTGAAGATCCTGCGCCACCTGGAGCCGAACTGCAGGCTCTGGATCGGAGAGAAATACCTCAAGCCGATCAAAGAGGACCGAGTGTTGCTCGGCGAAACGCGCCGCAAACGATATCGACGCGTTAGCGGCAAATACACGCACGTCCCCATGCCCCCACCTAATACTCATGATATCGCCTCCTTCGCCGCTGGGTACCGACTGGACGCAAGCCGCTCCAGAAGCTCGAGCATGACGACAACGTCCGGCAGGCCATGCGTGCCAGGTGAATAATTAGGGCTGGAAGCGACCCGTCCGACAGCCTGTGTGAAATACCCCCAAGCCGCTCGATCCACCTGATCCTGCAGGCCTGGATGGGCATCAATTAACGCTAAAAGCGCGGAGGCTTCACGCCATAAAACCGTGAGTTCGGTTGACTCGCAATCAACAGGTGTCTGCTCGACAAGGGCATGAAGCGCGTTAGATGCGTCAAACACCTCCCGGTTGGGCCCCGCTTCGACGTCAGCACCGGCGTTGCGCACTTGGTTGAGGATAAAATCGTCAATATTGAAATCGGCCTGATAGCCGGTGCGCCTTTGGAACGCCTGCTTTGTGTTCAGAAGGTCCTCGCTCTCCAGTTCAGCGCGCAAGGTTTTCGTCGCGTACAGCTCGAGCAAGTCGTCTGGCACCGACCCCAAGATGCCGCCAAGAATACGATGCCAGTGAAGCCTGTCCTTTTCAGATTTGAAGCGATTTTCATCAGTGGCCATCACTTCAAAATTCAGGCGCGCCTCGCAAGTTTGTGTCGGCCAAGCTGCCGCAACAAAGCGAGCCGCTTCGCGATAAACGCACCGATTCTCAAAAAAATCCGGCCGTTCAATAAGGGGCCACAGTAAATGACCCACCTCCTGAGGACGCTCACTGCCGATGCCAAATATGCGTGTCCATATTGACGCGGTGGCATAAGCACATGAGGCCGCCGCAACGCTGGCTTCAAAAGCCGCGGTGTCACAGCCACGCAAGAAACATACATAGTGGTGCAGCAGGTCGTCTTCTTTGTTGTGACCAGGTGCTTTTTCCTGATCCCAGGGAGTGGGCTCATATTTATAGCCGCGTAATTCGATCGTCGTCGCACCGAGATTGATCTGCTCGGCATCTCCCCTCCCAAAGCCACGGACGTCGCATTTGCCCAACAAGCCAGCAATCAAAGCTCGCGTGCCATGGTAGGAAGAAATTGCAAGCACCTTGCCCATTGCCGTTCCAAGATGCCACTGGCAATGCGCAAAATCCTGCTGCCGATTAGATGTGAGCGGCATAATTCGACTACGTTGCCCTCCGAACCACGACGCAGTGTTGTCGTTGATTTCCTGACCGTAAAGCGCGGCAAAGATTTCGATTGTGAAATCGGGGTCAACCCGCGTGATCGGCACAATCTGTTCTGCGAGCCATGTGGCCTCTTGATCGGCATGTTGGGAGAAATGGGGCTCTCGCAGAATTCGATCGAGCAACACACGCGATGCGGTCGGATCCGACGCAAAACTCTTACCGACGAAGCGGATAGCACTGACGCTGTTTCCGGCTAGGGATAACGAAGGTGTCCACGCCAATTGCAATAATAGGCGCGCCGCCTGGCCGAATATCTGTTGAAACGCGGCGTCCTCAAAATCACCTCTATCGAACAACGTATGAAGCAAAACGCGAGCGGGATGAACCAACGCGCGCTCACCGCTTGTAAGCAACGCGAGCGCAAGCCGGCCCCACGCGATCGCTACTTGGGATGTAAGGCAACGGCTCGGTTCAGACACAATTTTGGAAAAAAAGGCAAGACGCGTGGCCAATGGTGCGAGCCAAGGCTCGGCAGGAGATCCGACAACGAGTGCCACCAGCCCGGCAATATCTTGTTCGGCTTCAATATTTTCGACCACGATTCGCAGTGCGACGTTTCCGAGAACGGGGTCAATGCTGTTCGCCTGGAAAATGCCAGTGATCAGTTTCCAGCTGAGGGATCGCCCGGCATTGTCGGCGCGCCAAAGTTGTTCGACGGCGAAACGCAGTGCAGGGGCCAGTAACAGTGCAATCGTAGTGTCGCCCGCCAGCTGCGCAAGCAAAGCATCGGGATCATCCCATTCAAGATAGAAGCGTCCAGCAATATGATCGAACAGCACATGATGCACGAAGCTGACCAAGTCACCTGACTCAGTAAGCACGCCGCTCTGGATAACCGCATCCAGAGCACTATGCCCAATAGTGACCTTACGCACCGACAGACGCCGGCGAGTGGCCATGACGGTCACTGTCGCAACAGCGGCCTGCTGCAGCGGAGTACTGGTAAGCCGCGCGTCTGCGTAGAGGTTGATCAACTCCAACTGGGTACGAATTGCACGGAATGCCGCTACATCGGTTCCGTCGGCGAGCAACTGTGCCGCGAGGGATAAGTTGAAGATGTTTCGCAGTAGCGCTGACAACTTCGGCGGGGCCGATCTGAGCAGAGTACCCAGTTCCAGCGACGCTGCTCCCACACTGGCGAGATCTGTTTCACTCAGGCGCGGTACCAGGAAGTGACGCACAGCCGACAGCCCGCTGTCGGCATGATTAGAGTCGGCGGCCACCCCGAAAAATGCTTGTTTGAAGCGTCTGCCGTTCCTGAGGTCGAAAGTGCGAATTGACGCGACAACAATCCAGTCTTCCGAAAGTTGTTGACGCACATTTTCAATCAAAGTGGCGAACACTCCCTCGGATGGCGCGCCTCGGGCAGCATCGAGTGCATCTATGAAGAGAATCTTGTGGCCCCCGCCGGGCATGGCTGCCAGCGTTTCAACTAATGGGTGCGTGAGTCCGATTTCGGATGCAAGATCCGCAGCGATAGCGACGCCGGGAAAACGGTCGAGCGAGAGAAAAATCACTGTATCGCCAGCGTCGGCGATCGTTGCGGCAGCATGAATCAGCGAACCGGTTTTTCCTGCGCCCGGCTCGCCGATGACAAGTAGCGATCCGGCTAAAATGGCGGCTATCAGGGGAGCATCGCTCTCTCGCGCAATGGATGCGCCCCTACCCAGCGGCAACTGCCCATGTATGGCTAATCGCGCGAGTTCATTTTTGGTCACTGCACGTAACCTGGCGACGTCCGCTTCGAAGCCAGGGGCACCAATGTCATTATGTCCGCGACGGCGCAGCGCTCGCAGCAACCCATCGCGGTCGGCGGGTGCGCCACTGCTAATCAGGTCACGCATGACGCCCTCAAGATCACGAAGCGGCGCATCACCCGCCACCTCACTTCCGTACAGAGCACGACCAAGCAGTTGAGAAACCTCCCGCCAATCGCTGTCACCTTGGTCCATAGTGAAACGTGAGATACGGAAGATACGGGCCAGATCCGTTAGATCGCCATCGTCAGGTGGACCACCACGGTGTGCAGTCCAGGCTGGCGAAGCAATGCCCTCGAATACGCCAAGGGCGTCGCGCTCAGCCTGGTTGCGCTGGAGGCGGGTCACTGCCCAACTCCCGCCGAGGTCGAACGCTCGACAACCTGATTCAAGGTCATCCAGCGATCGTGGCGCGTCAGCGCGCACCGCAAGCAGCGCGACATTACGGTTCAGGTCGGGAAGGCCGTCCCCCGCCTTTGCGTCGGCCACCCAACGAGCTAATTGTCCAACGGTTTTGTAAAGCGGCGCACCGGAACCTGAACTTAGGCTTGCGCGAGTTTTACACTGAAGATGAAGCGAACCACCATCCGACTGCGACACCTCGATGTCATCAAGGCTTTCCCCGGTCTCAAGACGGACAGCAACCGGCAACGCCTGATGGTTGATGCCAAACCGGCTGCCGACTGGCGCGCGAACGAGAATGTGCACGGCGAACCAAGTGGCGACCGCAGCCTGAAAAGCCAGACCGGCCTCTGCGGCACGTCCACCAGCGCGCATCGGGGCTGGTGACGCCGAGGGTGCCTGTTCAATAGTCATTGAAACGCCTCAAGCAAAAAAATATGGGATTGAACCCTCTACGTCATTCAAAGCACGGACCAATGTGCATTGCTTTAACGGCGTTCAGGACGGTCACGCTAGGCAATACTTGTCGACTAATTCAGGGTGACCGGCTTACCGAGCGGGTAAGATCATAGGTAAGGTCGTTGCTGAAGACCACTTGCCGGATACTGTAGGACAAAGGCCGGTCATGATGGAGGTGTCCATGGTTGTTGAAATCATGCGCGGGCATATTTATGTAGCTTACAGGCAGCATCTGGAAGCCATGCTGCATATTCCCGTGGATGCGTCGCCTCAGACTATCCACGAATTGATCGAAGCGGGTTTTGCCGCCGCGACTGTTAAGGCGCTTTATGATGTTGGCGCATTAGCTAAGCAGGCACGGGACCAGATCATGTCACCCAGAGCGCTGAAAATGAGATTGACCCGCGCGCAACGCTTAACCGTGGCCGAGAGTGATCGCCTGTTTCGTGTTGTCCATATCTTGGCCATGTCTGAGGCATTTTTTGGAGATAGGGAAAAGTCGAAACGCTGGCTAACCAAGCCCAAAGGTCGATTATCAGGCAACAGCCCAGTCAGTCTGCTGTCAACCATGCCGGGAACTCGCCTGGTAGAGGAAATGCTGATTCAGGGGGTAGAAGGATTGGCGCTTTGATTTGACTGAAGATTCCTAATTTTCCAGCCAACCCGATTTTACCTTTGACTGCTTCAAACTCGAATGGGGCGTTGAATGAGAAAGTCGACGACGGAACAGCAGGGAACTCTTTTCGACTGTAATGCTTAAATGGATAACATATGACCACCAAATTGCATTGCCGCTGACAGGCATTTGCATTCGTGGCGACCACCGTCTGCCTCCGGTTGACCATGCACACACAAGAGACGACCGGCAGGACGGGGCCAGAAGTGGACAGTCGCCGCCACAGTATCGGCGACTGCGCACACTCGACAACGACCAGGTGCTAGAAAGTTTTGGTATGAGAGCGGCGTTCTCGTAGCATAGCGTCCGCTTAAAAAGGCTACAAAATGGTGTCGACTTTAGTTGGACTAAAGTCGCCCCAAGTGAACGGGTTCAACAAGATGCGTTGCCCGTTCGGATTGCTCTAACTACGCTGCATTGCGCAAGATTTATACTAAAAATCTCAAGGCTTTTTTAGGATCTATTCAGTAAATCGCCGCAACGTCTCCACCGCCACTATTCCACCCTCCTCCCAACGCTTTATAGATCGCGACGATGCCGCGGTACTGATCGGTTTCACCCAAAGCTTGGGCATCTTCGGCGTTGAGTCGCTCGCGCTGCGCATCCAGCAACACCAGATAATCCACCGTCCCTTCCTTGTACTGAATCGCGGCAAGGTCGGCGGCGGCACGGCTCGACTCACTCTGCTTGATCAACGACAACAAACGCTGTTGGCGTTTGCCATAGTCGCTGAAAGCGTTTTCAGATTCTTCCAGCGCCAGCAGCACTTGCTGCTCATAGGTGGCCAGGGCGCCTTCGGCATTGGCGTCGGCACCACGGATGCGGGCCCGCACGCTGCCCAGGTCAAATGCCGCCCAGGTAATGCTCGGACCCAAGCTCCAAACCCGGGCGGCGCTGGAGCCAATCTGTGAACCACGGCCGGCGGTGAAGCCGAGGAAGCCGCTCAGGCTCACCCGCGGGAACAAGTCGGCGGTGGCCACCCCAATCTCCGCAGTGGCCGACGCCAACCTGCGCTCGGCGGCGAGCACATCAGGACGCCGGCGCAGCAGCTCAGCGGGATCACCGATCGGCAGCGCTTTGGCGATGGCCGGCAACTCGGCGGGACTCAACGAAACACTCAATGCATTCGGGCGTTCGCCCAACAGCGTGGCGATGCGGTTTTTCTGCCGCACCTGCTCCGCTTGCAGTTGCGGGACCGTGGCTTCTACCGCCGCCAGACGGGCGTCGGCACGCACCACGTCAAGCTCATTGCCCACGCCGGCATCACGCAGGCTGACCGTCACATTGCGCGAATCCTGCTGATTCTTCAGGTTCGCCAAGGCGATTTTCTCCCTCAGTTGCGCACCTCGCAGCTGCCCATAGGCATCCACCAATTCGGCGATCATAGTCACGCGAAGCTGATACAAGTCCGCTGCGGCGGCGTCTTCCTGGGCGTCGCTGGATTCCAGTTGGCGCTGGATCCGGCCAAACAGGTCGACTTCCCAGGCCATGTCCAGCCCCAGGTCGTAGCGTTCCTGATGGACCCGGTTTTCGGTCTGGCCGGGCACTTGGCCCTTTCCTTGTTGGCTGCTGACGCGGCTGGTAACCACCGGCAAATTGTCGTTGCTGACGTCATCCCGAATCGCCCGGGCCGCTTTCCAGCGGGCGAAGGCCACGCGCAGATCACGGTTGCCTTCCAGGGATTTGCTCACCAACTGGTTGAGCGTGGGGTCATCGAACTGCTGCCACCACACCGTTTCAAACCGCGATTGATCGTAGTGCCCGCCCTGGATCGACACGATAGTGGCCGGCGCGGTGTCAGGCGTCTTGTAGTCGGGACCGACCGTGCACGCGGCGAGCGCAACGACCAAAAGGCTGGGTAAAAAAAGCTTCAAGGTGTTCATCAGTGTGCCTCCGGATTCAATGCGGTTGTTGGGTGAACCTTGGCGACCTTGCGCGCGTTTTTGCGCTCAATGGAGCGACGAATCAAAACGAAGAACACCGGCGTCAGCAGCAAGCCGAAGAAAGTTACGCCGAGCATCCCGGAGAACACCGCAACCCCCATCGCCCGGCGCATTTCAGAGCCGGCACCGCTGGACGTCACCAGCGGAATCACACCCATGATGAAGGCGAACGAGGTCATCAGGATCGGCCGCAACCGCATGCGGCAAGCCTCCAGCACCGCGTCCAGCGGCGACATGCCCTGCTCCTGTTTGTCCTTGGCGAACTCGACGATCAGGATCGCGTTTTTGCAGGCCAGGCCAACCAGCACAATCAGGCCGATCTGGGTAAAGATGTTGTTGTCGCCCTTGGAAATGATCACCCCGGCAATCGCCGACAGTAGAGTCATCGGCACGATCAGGATCACAGCCAATGGCAGGCTCCAGCTTTCATACAACGCCGCCAGGACCAGGAACGCCAACAACACGCAGAGCGGGAACACCAGCAACGCCGTGTTGCCTGACAGGATCTGTTGGTAGGTCAGGTCGGTCCATTCGTAGGTCATGCCATTCGGCAGTTCTTCTTTCAGCAGCTTTTCAATCGCCGCCTGGGCTTGGCCGGAGCTGTAGCCTGGCGCGGCACTGCCGTTGATTTCGGCGGTGACGAAACCGTTGTAGTGCGAGACGCGGTCAGGTCCCGAACTCGGACTGACCTTGACGAAGGTAGCCAGCGGGATCATCTCGCCGTGGTCATTGCGCACTTTCAATTGGCCGATCTGTTCCGGCTCCTGGCGGAACTGTTGTTCGGCCTGCACGTTGACCTGATACGTCCGCCCGAAACGGTTGAAGTCGTTGGCATACAAGGAGCCCAAATACACCTGCAACGTGTCGAAGATGTCGTTGATCGCCACGCCGTGGGTCTTGGCTTTTTCCCGGTCAATGGCGGCCTCGACCTGCGGTACGTTGACCGTGTAACTGGTGAACAGGTTGGCCAGTTCCGGAACGCTGCGGCTCTTGCCGATGATGTTCATGGTCTCTTTGTACAGTTCGTCGTAACCAAGGTTGCCCCGGTCTTCAATCTGCAAGCGGAACCCGCCGATGGTGCCCAGGCCTTGAACCGGCGGTGGCGGGAACACCGCAATGTAGGCGTCCTGGATGCCGCCAAACTTGGCGTTCAGCGATGCAGAAATCGCCCCGGCGGACAGGCTCGGATCCTTACGCTCATCAAACGGTCGCAAACCGATGAAGGCGATGCCGGCATTCGGGCTGTTGGTGAAGCCATTGATCGACAGGCCCGGGAAGGCCACGGCGCTGTCGAAGCCCGGCTCGTTCATGGCGATGCTGCTCATGCGGCGGATCACGTTTTCGGTGCGATCCAGGCTGGCGGCGTCCGGCAACTGGGCGAAGGTCACCAGGTACTTTTTGTCCTGAGTCGGAACGAAACCGGTGGGCGTGGTGCTGAACCCCAGGTACGTCATCGCGATCAGGCCGGCATAAACCAGCAACGCCACGCTACTGCCACGAATGACTTTGGCCACGGCAATCACGTAGCCATGGCTGGCCTTATCGAAGAAGCGGTTGAACGGTTTAAACAGCCAGCCGCCCAGCAGGCGATCCAGCACTTTGGAGAAACGGTCCTTCGGCGCGCCGTGGGCCTTGAGCAACACGGCGGCCAACGCCGGCGACAAGGTCAGCGAGTTGAACGCCGAGATCACGGTCGAGATGGCAATGGTCAGTGCGAACTGCTTGTAAAACTGCCCGGTCAGGCCCGAGATAAACGCTGCGGGCACAAACACCGCACACAGCACCAGCGCCGTAGCGATGATCGGACCGGTCACCTCGCCCATGGCTTTTTTGGTCGCCTCGACCGGTTCAAGCCCCGACTCGATGTTCCGCTCGACGTTCTCCACCACCACGATCGCATCATCGACCACGATCCCGATCGCCAGGACCAGGCCGAACAGCGACAGCGCATTCAGCGAAAACCCGAACAGGTGCATCACGGCAAACGTACCGATCAGCGACACCGGCACTGCGACCAACGGAATGATCGACGCGCGCCAGGTTTGCAGGAACAGGATGACCACCAGCACAACCAGGATCAATGCTTCGAACAAGGTGTGCACCACGGCTTCAATCGAACTGCGCACGAAGATCGTCGGGTCATAAACGATCTCGTAGTCCATGCCTTCCGGGAAGCTTTTCTTCAGCTCCGCCATCTTCGCCCGCACCTGGTTGGAGATGTCGATTGCATTCGAGCCCGGGCGCTGGAAGATCGGCATCGCCACCGCTTCCTCGTTATTGAGCAAGGCGCGCAAGGCGTACTGGTTGGAACCCAGTTCGACCCGGGCAATGTCTTTCAGGCGCGTGATTTCGCCGTCCGGACCGCTGCGGATGATGACGTTCTCGAACTCTTCTTCGCTGACCAACCGCCCTTGGGAGTTGATCGACATCTGGAAGCTCGTGGCATTCGGTGCAGGCGGCGAACCCAGTTGCCCGGCGGCGACCTGACGATTCTGCTCACGCACTGCGTTGACCACGTCGGTCGCGGTCAGATTGCGCGAAGCGGTCTTGTTCGGGTCGAGCCAGATACGCAGCGAGTAATCACCAATACCGAACATCTTCACGTCACCAATACCGTCCAGACGCGCCAGCTCATCCTTGACGTTGAGGATCGCGTAGTTCGACAGGTAGAGCATGTCGTAGCGCTTGTCCGGCGATACCAAATGCACCAGTAACGTCAGCTCCGGAGACGCCTTGTCGACAGTGATGCCGATACGCGTCACTTCCTCGGGCAGCTTAGGTTCGGTGCGGGTCACACGGTTCTGCACCTGGACTTGGGCGTTGTCCAGATCAGTGCCCAGGGCGAACGTCACGGTGAGGGTGAGTCGGCCATCCGCCGTGGATTGCGAGGACATGTACAACATGTTCTCGACGCCGGTGATGGCTTGCTCCAGAGGCGCCGCTACAGTTTCACCAATGACTTTCGGGTTGGCGCCGGGGTAGTTGGCGTGGACGACCACGGTGGGTGGCACCACTTCTGGGTATTCGCTGATCGGTAACTGGAACAGCGAGATCGCGCCGGCAATCAGGATAAGCAGCGACAGCACCGCCGCGAAGATCGGTCGCGTGATAAAGAACTGGGAAAACTTCATATCGGTGCTCCTTATCCGCGAGGCGCAGCGGTTGATTCGGCTTTCACCAGCGCAGGTGATTTAGCAGAAACCGGTGGATTGGAGGCTTCGATTGCCTGGCGTTTTTGCGTCAGGATCGCCACGACTTCAGGGCTGGCCATTGGCGCATCCTCAGGACTGATCACCGCACCGGGACGTACGCGCTGCAGGCCGTTGATGACGATACGATCCTCTTTTTGCAGACCACTGCGCACGATGCGCAAGCCTTCCAGTTTCGGTCCGAGATCGACGCTGCGATACACGGCTTTGTTGTCCTGATCGACCACCAGCACGAATTTCTTGCCGAGGTCGGTGCCTACCGCTTCGTCTTTGATCAGCAGGCCGGGATAGGCGGCGCTGCCCACCAGTTTCAACCGTGCATACAGACCGGGGGTGTACTGGCCGTCTGCGTTATCGAACACCGCGCGACCACGGATGGTGCCGGTTTTCGGGTTGACCTGGTTGTCGACAAAGTTCATCTGCCCGAGGTGACTGTTGCCCTCCTCGTTCGACAAGCCCATGTACACCGGCGTGGCTTGACCGCGCTGCCCCTGGCGGGAAAGTTGGCTGTACTTGAGGAACATGCGTTCGTCTGCGTCGAAATAGGCATAGACCTTGTCGGTGGAGACCACGCTGGTCAGCGGTGTGGTGTCGGCGGTCACGATGTTGCCAGCGGTGATTTCCGCCCGGCTGACGCGGCCGCTGATCGGTGCAGTGACGCGGGTGAAACTGAGGTTCAAGCGCGCCAGGTCCAACTGCGCCTGAATGGCATCGACCCCGGCCCGGGCTTCCTGCGCGGTGGTGGTGCGGGTGTCGGCCAGCTCGGCAGAGATCGCGTTACTGCTCAACAAGCGCTGGCCCCGCTGCGCTTCGTTGCCGGTGCGGACCAGGGTGGCGCGCGCCTGTTGCAGCTGCGCCTCGATGCGATGCACTTCGTGTTCGAACGGGCGTGGGTCAATCTGGAACAGCAAATCGCCCTTCTTCACCAGCGCGCCGTCGTTAAAGGCTACGCGATCAATCTGCCCGGTTACCCGAGGACGAACCTCGACGGTTTCCGGCGCTTCCAGGCGGGCGGTGACTTCGTCCCATTCGGTAATGGGTTGCTCCAGCACCTTGGCCACGGTGACGTGCGGCGCACCCGGCGCCTGGGCGGCATTGGGTGTGCGTTCACACGCGGTAAGCACTACCAGCGCCAGTGCAGCAAGGGGATAACGCAAAGGTTTGAGTGACTGTTCCATAGGTAGTGTCCGCCAGACGGTTTGGGAATTTCCGGATTCTCGGCGTCGCGCGAGGTCGCGACGAATTGAACGGAGTGAAGTTGGCTATCACCAATAATGATGACCATCATGTTTAAGGGTAAAAAAGGATCGATCCCGCTTAAACCTTGGTATTGGTGAGCACGGTACAAACGGAATCCAGCGCCGGCCCCAACGCCTGCGCAGCATTCAACGCTCGCTTAGTGGGCACCATCCGGCGACCGATGCGCTCGAACAAAGGGTCGTTGAACAGCTTGCGCAAACGCACCAGCGCCGCGCTGACCGCAGGCTGGCCCAGCGATAATTGCTTCGCGGCGCGGGTGAGATTACGTTCCTGGATGAGCGCCTCGAACACCACCAACAGGTTCAGATCGATACCGCGCAGATCATTACGATTCATGAGTCCGGTCCACGTAGAGATTTTCAACTTGAGTCACAGGCTCGGGATCCGACAGACTTGCGTCGATTCGGGCAAAGCCATTGCAACGACCTTATATGACGACCATAATAAATACCAGCCTCTCAGCGACGCTTTTCCCAAGTGCAATCGACTGGGCTACAGGAGCAGTCTCATGAAAGTCACAAAAGACCAGGCCGCCGCGAACAAAGAAGCGATCCTCACGGCTGCGTCCCGGCTGTATCGGGAAAAGGGCATCGATGGCATCGGCATTGGTGAACTGTCGCGCTCCGTGGGCCTGACCCATGGCGGCTTCTACGGACAGTTTCCGGGCGGCAAGGAACAACTAGCCTCAGAGGCCGTCAGTCGGACGTTCGAGTCCAATATCCAGGACTGGCAAAACGCCAAATCCATTCCCGAACTGATCAAGGGTTACTTGACGCAAGCGCATCTTGATAACTGGACCGAGGGCTGCCCTATCCCCGCGCTGGGCGCCGACGTGGCCCGCACGGGTGGGACCGTCAGTGTTTCCTTCACCAAAGGCGTCGAACGCTTGATCGAAACGTTGATGGCGTTGGTCGATGGGGAAAGCCATGACGAGAAGTATCTGGAATCGCTGCGCATCCTGTCATCGATCGCAGGGGCCATGCTGATTGCCAGGGCGTTGAACAAGCCTGAGTTATCCGAGCAGTTTCTGCAGTCGGTGATCAGTGCTTGGCCTACTGCTCCCGCACCAAAAGAACGGGCTGCGTAGCGCCATTCAAATTTTTCATACGGGGACAAACTAAAACCATCCTCAGCCCTGATCGAAGATTCTCGCGAAACACCTCTGAAACGAGGGCGTCTGATCGACTAGCGGCAGATTAAGTTAGATGGCTCGGCAACTACTTGGGTGGGCTGGATTGCAGTATCACCTGCTGGACTGCACTGCCGAACAATCCAATGACGACGCTGAGTCCATTGGCATAAACGACAATGGGAAACTGGTAGAGATACAAGCCCCTAAAGCTCTGACTATTTACAACGCTTAGGTCAACTCGCCATTTCGGGAGAAGCGTTGTGCGTATTCAGTAGGGCTAACCCCAAGACGTCGCACAAATGCATTTCTTAGGACATCCACGCTGTGGTAACCACAGCGACGCGCGACTTCTGATATCGACTGCCCTCCAAGCTCAAGTTCTCTACAGGCTGCTTCCACCCTAACGTCCTCGACGTACTTTGCCGGCGAAGTTTGCAGCTCTTGCTGGAACATGCGTAATAACGTCCTGATGCTTGTGGAGAGCCTGCCGGCCAGTGCTTCGACTGACAGTTCCGAATTTAAATTTTCCCTGATCCACTGGCATAGCTCACCCAGATTCGTACCGGGTACATCCTGCGACCGACTGGTGACACTGAACTGCGCCTGTCCACCAGGACGCCGCAAGAACAGGAGCAGGTTTTTCGCAATGTCCAAAGCGACGTCATCGCCTAAATCCTCGCTGACCAATGCCAGCGCAAGATCGATCCCGGCGGATGTGCCAGCCGACGTGTACACATTACCGTCTTTGACCCAGATCAGATCTGGATCAACCTGCACATTTGGATAGCGCTCAGCCAGCGCGCGCGTCATCTGCCAATGCGTCGTGGCCTTACGCCCCTCTAGGACTCCTGCCTCGGCAAGTGCGAACGCACCTACACTTATCGAACACAGGCGCCTCACCGTCGTCTCGGACTGCGAGCCAATCCAAGTGATAGCCGCCTCATCAAGCTGACCCATTACTTCCCAGCCCGCAGCCACGATCAACGTGTCGATTGCTTTGTTTTCGAGGCGCTCTTGCGCAAGCGTCCTGTGCGCAGTGAGTTTGAAGCCAGTGCTGTTCTCCAGATGTTCATTAGCATCCGAACAAACCAACTCAAGTACGTAGGGGGCATCCTCCCGGTCGTACAGACTATTCGCAAAGGCGAACACATCTGCGGGTCCAACCACGTCGAGCGCATCTATGGGCGGCATAGCCAAAATCACCACTCGTTTTTGCGTCCGACCTACAGTTGGATGAGTTGCATTGGTCTTTTTCTTCACGGCCCGCTCCCGCCTTTGTCATGGGCGCATATTGGCACAAATCGTTGTAAATAGTTAATATTGCCAAACTGAAAGACACGTAAACATCTGGCGACTTCATTTTCTAGGAGCAAAATTCGAGTGACCGGCATTTTTCGACACCGTACCAGTGACCGAACGAGCCTAGACGAATGAGTGTTTTGGTAAGTCGCCGCCAGGTTATTGCAGGCTTAGGAGTATTGAGTCTCAGCCTACTGGCCGGCTGCGATTCTGGAGGTAGGCCGCTGTACAAGTACGGCAAGGATCTGAGTGATCAGATACTTGGGCGCACATTCAAGTTAACGGATACCGACGGCTATGAGACGTCGCTCTCAAGCTTTCGCGGCATGATGCCAATGGTGATATTTGGCTTTACCAAATCCCCTTCGATCGTCCCCACTGCCTTGGCTCGCGCGGCAGAAATCAAAAAGATGATGGGCAAAGACGGTGAGCGTTTCCAGCTTGTATTTGTCACCTTAGACCCCGAACGGGATACGCCGGCGATATTGGATGCCTACGTCAAATCCTTTGATCCGTCATTTGTCGCCCTTTACGGCACGCCGAAGGAAACGGCCGCCACCGCGAAAGAGTTCAATGTCGTCTACGAGAAAATTTCCAGCGGATCGACGTACACACTGTCTCACTCAACCACCAGCTTTGTTTATGACTACAGGGGAACGCTGCGGCTCGGTCTTTCTCAATCGCTTTCTGCACAAGAGTGCGCGGAAGACTTGCTGAACCTCATGGAGATCTGCGAATGATCCGGCGCTCCCATCGATAGATAAACGTTTGGAAGCGCAACCGTCGAAACTGGAAGGCATGACGATTAAAGCCGCCACGCTTTAGAGCGTCCGGGCCTCGAAGCGCATGGCTCACAGGTAGTTTTTCCTTCAGGGCGTTCACCTGCCTGAACCCTGAACCCTGAATGAAAAAGACCAGACTGACGCAGGTGATTTTGGCTTGGTCGCTAGGTTTTGGACGAAAAGTGCCTGCGTGACAATCATGCTGCGTTAAAAACAGGCTCGGAATACCCATTTACAACCCGTAAACTCCGCTTAAACGCCCGTTAGGCCTTGCCTGATCGCCGCTCGGTTTCGCACAATCACTGAGGGTATGCGCGTAACATTGACCCGGAGCGTTTCAGCTTTGCCGAACAAATCTACTAACGGACTACCCGGATACCGGGGATTTGAGTATCAGATCGAAGCAACCGTTTGGGTCGCGCTTCACTTGATGCTCGAGGCAAAGCGCTGCGACGCCATAGATGTTGAACCTCAGAGTGCCGAGGATCTGGAGCTTGCCATCAATGCTGACGAGTCCAGTTCGTCAGTGACTTTATCTGTGAGTTCTACTAGGCGCTTGGTGCTGCAGTTCAAAACTCGTAGTACAGCGCCATGGACCAAGGATGCGTTGAGTGACGTAGTGGGTAATGGTCGACCCCGTGAACGCAAGGGAAGTGGTCCAGCACCCCGTATACGTGCCTTGGAAATGTTGATCCAGCGTCTCGACACGACTTATGTGCTCGTGACGGATGCGGGCGTGGACTCCGCCATATTCCATCTCGTTACTCCGTCGCTGCTTGACAGTAGTGCTAACAGGAACCCCATTGGTCTCCTGGACAATAAGCTGAAGTCATGCGCCCCCGCGCTGCTGGGTCGCCTGGCGATCTTGCCTGCAGTCACCCGAGAGCTTATCGCTTTCCGGACTAAGGATCTTATGTCGCGTGTTGGTAAAGTGCCGCATGTTTTGCTCGATAAGTGCTTGGTGTCACTCAAATCGCAAATTAGAAAGCGGTTGCTGGGCGATCTTGCCGGTGGATTCGCTTTGGCGGAGCTGGAATCAACGCTTAAAACCTGCGGAGGAGTACTCGATAACGACCCCATACTTGGTTACTTTCCGCCAGACGAAGTGGCACACCTCGAGGCGCTCCTCTCGGAGCGAAACGTACTGGTGCTGGTCGGGCCTCCAGGCATGGGTAAATCTTCACTGGCTTCGTATCTAGTCCGACTCCATCGTCGCTACGACGTGCCGTTCATAATTCATTATGAGCGAACCTCGCCCGGCGAAATCGAGCGTCGAATGCAGGAGCCTGGCCCCGCTCTGTTTGTCATCTCCGATCCTTGGGGGGTCAGCGACAACAGGGGGCGCAGTGACATGACGCATGATTTGTCACGGATCATCAGTACAGCGAGCGCAGATAAAAGGTTCATCATCACATCTCGTAATGATGTGTATGACGACGTCGATTTGATGACGCAGCAGCAACTTGAGCGGTTCGTAGTACCACTTTCTCTGGAAAGTTATACGGAGCGAACGTTGTGGGACATCGTTACGTACCGCCTCTCGAAGCAGCCCTCAGCCTTACACGTTGCGCAAGGGTTTCGGTTGCAAATCCTTTCGGAGTTAAGAAGCCCCGCTGAACTCGACCTCTTCGGAACGCTGCTTTCCGAGACCGCCCATGACACCTTGGAAGCATGGGCGGAGGCATTGAGGGATCTGCTTTTTGAGGATCAACCATGGACGGCGATGCACTCTGCGGACAGTGATGTCATGGACTTAATAAAACGTGCCGGCAGCGTGGTATCAGGCCGATACGCTAAGGAAATCCTGTCAGAGTGGATGGCGGGCCACACGGCCTATGTGGCTGCCAGTTGGGTTTTGTTTGAGTCGTTTGAGCATTTGGATGAGTCCGAATTCATACAATTACTTGAGTCGGTGAAGGCGCTTTCGAAAGGACGGCCTCCACGACAATTCGTCGCGTTCCTCAAGAAAAACAAAATTGTGGAGGATCGGGACGGACAGTTGATCATTCACTCCCTTAGCCTGGGAGGCATGCGTGATCTGCTCGACTCTTCGAGGCATGACGCACTGCTGGCAATTGAAAAAGTTGTCCTTCATTACGTGGCTTGGATGTCGGGGGCGGACGAAATGAATAGCTTGGGTCATGCCTTGCGCGTTCTGGAGACGTGGGATAAGTGGAACGTTGGATCGGTCGTCGGTTTTCAAGAGACGATTGCGTCGATTGATGGCTTCTTGGAGAGGAAGTGCCTGGCGAGTGTTGGTGAGGCGTTCCGGGATGCTGTGTTCATGGCTGGTTGGTGGAAGTTGTCTAACAGCAAAATGGTGCAATTCGCCGGCTCGTGGAGAGCCCGAGAATCAAGTTCGAAATGGTACCCACCGGATCTCTCGCCGAACTTCATTCACGACCTTGTCACCTCTGGCGATGCCGCCAAGTTCCTTCCACTATTTGTGAGTGAGGTGATGCCAAATACGCCGGTCCACTACGGCCAAGATGTTCAAGCATTCGTCGCATACATCTGTCAATTCCAGGTGGATCTCGGGCCTGCGGCCCGCTCTGCACTGGATCTGATGTACTACAGATTGACCGTTGATGATGGCAGCGGTAGTTATCTTGACCCAGATATCGATCTTAATCTCAAGCCGTTGAAGGCTTTGTTTAACAGTTGTACAGGCGAGCACTACCCTGAACTTCCCGGCCCAACTCCTCATTGGGAGTTGTGATTGCTGACGAGGCACGGTCGTGCTGGGTGTGGCGTGAGTGTAAGGTTCTTCATCCGTTTGAGCTTACCAAACTCCCTACCACTCGGCTTCCCGCTCCGCATTCCTGACAAGCCTTTGCAGGCGCACCGCCGCCTGCAATTGGGTTTCCAACGGATGATCGAACAACAGCGCCCGGGCTAAGTTGGCGAGTTGCAGCGGGCCGTCGCACACCCGCTGCGCCGCGTGATTGACGTAATATCGGCGAACAAGCGTATCGCGAGCCTCAGCAAGTCGTTACACCGAAGTCCGGTACAACACCGGCTGTAAGGTCACACGCCAGGGTAGATGCATCTGATTGCGCTGATGACATTTGAGTATGTCGCTCGATAAGCCGCTTGGTAATCTGGGTTGGCGACCCATGGGAATGCATGATCCGGTTTGTAGAGTATGGCGTTTAACGTGTCTGGTAGAGCGTTGGCGAACGCGCTCACATAGACCGGGTTGACCTTGCTGAACCGGGCAAGTGAATCGTCCTGGCCGTGCTGGGCAAGAATGCTGAGCAGACCGATTTCGGTCATGAGTAGGTAGGATAGGTATCTGATCGTTTCTCGCGCTTTTTCCCTGTCTCTAGTTTCTGTGCTCGTGGGGAGACCTGCGTACATTCCACGTTTGTCGGCCCCGGCGCCGCTATTGATCATGCTGTCCTTGATCAGCAGCTCCAGATCTGGAAGTGCAGCGAGATTTAAAAGGTTATCGAGCTGGGAAAGAACAAGTTTGATACGGTGGGCATGCTGCTCATCCATGCGTCCGGGTTCTTCGCGTAGCAATCGGACCTCATTGAATACGGCCGCGCTGAATTGTGTGAGGCAAGCCTGCGCTTGCATGATTTGGCGAGTGCTTTCGTGTAGCGCCTCTTGAACCCTTACCTGCAGTTGGAGGTTAGTCAGCACCAGGCTATCGGTCTCATTTAGAAATTTCGACAGCGGGAGCGTCTCATCCATTATGGAGATGCTCATGCTTTCCAAGTCAGTATCCGGGGGCAATTGGGGGAACAATGAGTCTGCTGTGATGTTTTGCCAGTCCGGGCGCTGGCACCGCCTGTGAAGATCAAGGGGCAGTACTTTATGGTCTGGAAGCTCGCTCAAGGGTAAACCGACAATGCGGTAAGCCTGGGCAACCAATCTCGAACAGAACTGAGTGACATCGCCAGCACCGCCCGCGCCGAAGTATGTGGTGAAGTCATACTGTTGCTTAAGGTAGTGGATGCCCGCTTCAGCGATTCTCTTTGCAGTTTCCTCAGAAACACCGGAATTTCGATAGATCTCGTAGGTACTGTCCTTGAACTTCAGTGCGTCGGAGACGACCTGGAGTGTGACCTCTGTGCCGTCGGCGTGAATGATGATGCCATCCCCAGCGCCAAGCATCACATGCGAGAACTTGGGGAGGATCGGTTTCAGGCTGATCTTGTCGGTAGTGCGAAGGCTTGCCAGGATGCGTTGACCTTGGATGTTGCCCCATTGGAGTATCGCATCGACTCCTGACGTACGAGGAAGAACAAAGATGATGTCTCCCGCCCGCACTGCCATGTGGTTGAATTGTTCATCCTGATTGTTATCGACTTGATGCATATCGAGGTCACCGCGGGTTGATAAGGTTGAGCATGACGGATGGGCTATCAGAGGCGCGTCTTGGTGGCTGTCGGTAAGACGTCACGCCCCCCCCCCGCCGCACTTTTATTCGGAAAGTTCCTGTGTAGGGACATGCATGTTGAAAACAGGCTCAGAATGCTCACGAGGAATCAGTGAACTCCGGTCCTAGCTTCTCTTTTATTTGCCTAATCCCCCGTTCGGCTACTTTTCGTGCCAACCCTAAATACGACTTTTCGCTAGTTCAGGAATCTGTAGATCTCTCTTCGCGACGCATATTTACAACGTGCTGTCGATTGTAAAGCTGATAGGCAAGTGCCTGCTTTCGGCCGTTCATTGGCGGTCACTCCCGCGAAAAGTGCAGGGTCGAATCCGACGCAAATGACTGGTCAGATCGAATGCAAAACAGTGGGCAATTCTGCGCAATTACCCATTGATCAATCCTAGATCCGATTGACGCTAAACCGTTGGCGATACTCGCCAGGGGTCAATCCAGTAACTCTGATAAATATCTTGCGAAAAGCGCCGGGGTCGCTGTAGCCAACCTCCCACGCAATTGCCTCGATCGGCAACGTACTGAATTGCAACATCTCACGCGCGCGCCCAACTCGCAGCCTCTGGCAATAATCGATGGCGGTGAAGCCCGTGGCCTTGCGAAAACGCCGCAAAAACGTTCTTTCTTCCAGGCCGGAGCGCAGAACCAGCGACGCAAGGGCCGTATCTTTCGCACCCGTCGCCTGTAGCCAATGTTGGACTTTCAGAACCGGGGCGTCGCCATGAGTCAGGTTTGGAGAAAAAGCACTGTAGTAGCGCTGCTCTCGGCCGGGCGGATCTACCAGCAAATAATGTGCGGTTTCCGCCATGATGACCGGCCCTAGAAAACGGTCGACCAACTTCAAACCAAGATCAATCCACGCCATCAGCCCTCCTGCACTGATGATATCTCCGTCATCGATTACAAGACGGTCGATATCAAGATTCGCATCGGGGAACCTTTGCCGAAACAAGTCGGCATGGTCCCAGTGCGTGGTGACCGACCGCCCCGCCAGCAGACCGGTTTCTGCCAACAGGAACGCTCCTCCGCAGACAGAACACAACGTCGTTCCCGCCCGATGATGGCCGAGCAGCCAGTCAACAAACGGCGCGGCTTCCTCTGACGAGACCTGCGTACCCAAGCGAGGTGGCATCAGTAGCACCGTTGGGTTTCCACTGGCCTCCCCTGCCTTCTCATCGACTCTGACAGGTGTACCACCGGGTCCGTCAACCTGCCATTGGCTGACCTGCAGGAAAACGCCCGTCTCCTTGTAATGCTGCGCCGCAAAACGGTCCGCTACCCCGAATAGATCGATCAAACCATGCACGGCCGCAAGCTGTACGCCAGGGAAAAGGACGATGCCGATTTCAATTGTGAGCGGTCTGGCCATGTGTCGGTATTTACCCTGTTTATGTCGATATCGCCACGAGACACTATCATGCCTGCGAATCATCATGTCAAAAGTTTCACCACCAAACGAAAGGGGTAGGAGATGACAAACGAAGTAGCAACAGTCGCAACTCCAGAGTGGCGAATTGCAGGTGAATGGCTGGATGTCTGTTCGTGCAACTCACCGTGCCCATGCACGTTCGCTCAACCTCCCACAGGCAATCATTGCGAAGTGCTGTGGGCGTACCGAATCAATGAGGGTCACTACGGCCCGACACCGATGGCAGGTCTGAAGGTGGTCCTGCTCGCCAACTTCACCGGTAACCTTTGGGACGGCGCATGGTTGGATGCGGGCGTGTTCCTCGACGCTGCCGCCGACGATGCACAGCGAGCGGCCTTGGCAGCAATTTTCACCGGCCAGGCCGGCGGCTGGATGACACAATTCGTACCAACGCACGTGCGTGAACTCCGGGGCGTGGAGTTTGCAAAGATTTCGGTCGACATCGAGAGCACGCTCGAACACTGGCGGGTGACCGTCGATGACAAGGTCGAGGCGAGTGGGCAGGCCATGAAGGGGCCGACCTCCGATCCGACCAAGCTGCTGCAGAGCTTCAACCCACCCGGCAGTGAAGTCGGTCCCACCGACGCAGCTGTGACATGGGGCAAGAGCGTTGCGGGCCGTTGGAAGGCATTTGGGTTCGATCAAAACATCCCGGCCGGCCAAGCGAGTAAGCACATCCCGTTCGACTGGCACGGACCGGACGCACCATGATGAAATCGGTCCTCTCCGCTTCACGATCCGCAGCTTCTGCGCTCGGGCGGGGTCAAGCGGGCCTGGGCTGGACGATCGTTATCGTTGCGCTTAGCCTCGCCGCCTGGTTCGAAATGCTGGTGGTCATGGGTGACATGGATGAGGGGCCAGGAACCCCGTTACACGGCTTACCCACCTACCTTATTGGCTGGGTTGTCATGTTGACAGCAATGATGCTGCCATCGGAGCTCAACTACATTGCGGCGTTTGCCGCCATGCTGAAGTCCCGTGGAGGAAAATCACTCGCCCGAACGCGGCGCATGGCGTGCTTCATCGCGGGCTATGGCGTCGCCTGGATCGGCTACGGACTGGCGGCCTATCTGCTGGACTATGCGATTCGTGCCCTCAACCTCGAGTTTCTTGCGTGGTATAGCGCTGGTCCCTATTGGGCTGGCGCTGTTTTGATTATCGCGGGAATCTTCCAGGTCTCGGCTTTGAAAAATGTTTGCCTTACGGGATGCCGTTCGCCGCTGTCTTTTTTCGCTCAATATTGGCGAGGGGGCGATTTCGGGGCTGTTCTGATGGGCGCGCGACACGGCATGGTCTGTGTGGGCTGCTGTTGGGCGATGATGGCGGTGATGTTCGCTGTCGGCGTCATGAGTCCTAGCTGGATGGCATTGCTGACCCTGTTGATGTTCGCTGAAAAGGTACTGCCCGGTGGGCATAAGCTCGCGATTCCAATCGCCGTGTTCCTCGGAGCCATGGGGATCTGGATGGCGTTGTCACCCGACACAGTACCGTTTCTGAAAAACCCTATGACAGGCACCATTTGCAAGCCGCATGTGCACTGACTTACGGAGTGAATTCGTTTTTCGTAGTGGGGGGGGGGGGGCGGCTTTTTTTGCCCCCCCCCCCGTATTTTCTAAACCCGCCCCCACCCCCA
>NZ_JASCPT010000068.1:0-30985 GCF_029959775.1 Pseudomonas sp. PS01270
AGCGGGGATAAATCCCCTCGCCACAAAGATACTGTTCACATCCCCATGATGTGTCTGTGTAAGCAATGGACTCCCTGTGGCTAGCAGATTTATCAGTCATGCAGGGACTCCCTGTGGCGAGGGGATTTATCCCCGCTGGGCTGCAAAGCAGCCCCAAAACCTGCCACCACAGTTTCTACAGGCCCACCGCGTGTCAGCAAGTTGCGCCTGCTTCGCAGCCGAGCGGGGATAAATCCCCTCGCCACAAAGAGGCTGTTCACATCCCGGGATGTTGTCTGTGTGAGGAAGAAATCCACCTATTCCATAGAACTATTGCGCTCAGAGCCACCAGGCATCCCAAAGCGGGTAGTCACCGAGGTTATCGACCAGCCCGGCTCGCAAGGGATTATTGATGATATAGCGGGCGATGGGCTCCAGGTCCTCGCCGTCACGGATCGCTCGGTCATGGTAGCCGGTTTGCCACAGCGGTCCGTGACGTCCGGTTTTTCTGTTAACCGCATGCGTACAGCGAGCCTTTACACCGCCGATGACTTCGCCAAGTGAGCCGCGTTGCAATTGCATCAGCCAATGAAAGTGGTCAGGCATGACAACCCAGGCGATGGACTGCGCGACTCCTTGCTCATGAGCCCGGCGCAGTTCTGCAACCAGTAATCGGCCGGTCTGCCAATCTGCAAATACGGGCTGGCGTTCGTGGATGACTGAGGTGATGAAGTAGGCACGACCGTTTTCCGAGAAACGACCTTGGCGCAGACGGTGGGAGTTGGGACGGACTGGCATGTGAGCTTCCTTGCATGTGCTCCTGGCTTTTTCAAAGGTTAGTGGTTGGCCGCCCCGCTCGGCGCTGCAACTGTTGAGCGAAATTTCTGAATCCGTCGGGCGATTTATCCGTGATCAAGCGAGGCGAGACATCACACAGCGGATCAAATGCCCCAGGGCTGAAACATGACGCTGCACCATCGCTGTGCAATACTTCGCGGCTTTTTCAGTGGCGACTTTTCCTACGTAATGCAGGTAATGCCTCTCCGCAGAACCCACTATTGCCGAGAGTTGTCGCTGAATGTTGTGACTTTTAGAGTGAAAAATCCTGCCCTGAGCTTTTTATACTGCACGCCCCGCTGATCTTTCAGGCCCGCCCTGCAAGACGCGTCTGCCCACGAAGCCGACGCGGTTTCCTGCCCAGCCAAGGCCTATCGGCCGACGCTTCGAAACCCGGTGGTCATATCCAATAACAAGACGAGGTTGTACCCCTATGCCAGTTGGCAATCCTCTGCCGCACGGCGACACCGCTTCGGGCGGTCCGCTCAAACGAGAACTCGGCGAACGGCATATCCGCCTGATGGCGCTCGGTGCCTGTATCGGCGTCGGCCTGTTTCTCGGCTCGGCCAAAGCCATCCAGATGGCCGGTCCGGCGATCATGCTTTCCTACATCCTTGGCGGTCTGGCGATCCTGGTGATCATGCGCGCCCTCGGTGAAATGGCCGTGCATAACCCGGTGGCCGGTTCGTTCAGCCGCTACGCGCAGGACTATCTCGGTCCGCTGGCAGGCTTTCTCACCGGTTGGAATTACTGGTTTCTGTGGCTGGTGACCTGCGTCGCGGAAATCACTGCGGTGGCGGTGTACATGGGTATCTGGTTCCCGGATGTGCCGCGTTGGATCTGGGCCCTGGCGGCGTTGATCAGCATGGGCTCGATCAACCTGATCGCGGTGAAAGCCTTCGGCGAGTTCGAATTCTGGTTCGCTCTGATCAAGATTGTCACCATCATTGCCATGGTCATCGGCGGCGTCGGCATCATCGCCTTCGGTTTCGGCAATGACGGCGTAGCGCTGGGCATTTCCAACTTGTGGGCGCACGGCGGTTTCATGCCCAACGGCGTGACCGGTGTGCTGATGTCGCTGCAGATGGTCATGTTCGCCTACCTCGGTGTCGAGATGATCGGCCTGACCGCCGGTGAAGCTAAGAACCCGCAAAAGACCATTCCTGACGCGATCGGCTCGGTGTTCTGGCGGATTCTGCTGTTCTACGTCGGTGCGCTGTTCGTTATTCTGTCGATCTACCCGTGGAACGAAATCGGCACCCAGGGCAGCCCGTTTGTGATGACCTTCGAGCGGCTGGGCATCAAGACCGCCGCCGGTATTATCAACTTCGTGGTGATTACGGCGGCGCTGTCGTCGTGCAACGGCGGCATCTTCAGCACCGGGCGCATGCTCTACAGCCTGGCGCAGAACGGCCAGGCCCCGGCCGGTTTCGCCAAGACCTCGAACAACGGCGTGCCACGCCGCGCGTTGTTGCTGTCGATTGCGGTGTTGCTGTTGGGTGTAGTGCTCAACTATCTGGTGCCGGAAAAGGTCTTCGTCTGGGTCACCTCGATTGCCACCTTCGGTGCGATCTGGACCTGGGTGATGATCCTCCTCGCCCAGCTGAAATTCCGCAAAGGCCTGAGCGCCAGCGAACGTGCCGGGCTCAAGTACAAGATGTGGCTGTACCCGGTCAGCTCGTACTTCGCACTGGCGTTTCTGGTGTTGGTGGTCGGGCTGATGGCGTACTTCCCGGATACCCGCGTGGCGCTGTATGTCGGGCCGGCTTTTCTGGTGTTGCTGACGGTGTTGTTTTACGTGTTCAAGTTGCAGCCGACGCAAGTGTCGCAAGGTTCGGTGCGTTCGGTTTCTTGAACCGTAAGTGCGTAAACAACGAAGCCCTGATCGAGAGATTGGGGCTTTTGGTTTTATGGGCACGGCGATTAACGGTCAACGCATTGAAATCGCACGCGATGAGCTATGGACACGTGAGTACGACAAGATGACCGCTGGTCGGATACAGCCCTCGACCTGTAATTTCTGACAGTAGACCGTTTTCAAGCTCTGACCTAGCTTGGAGGTCCGTCCTCTGGAAGCGGCTGGCAACCACCATGAAAGGATTCTCTGCAACTACCGTTATCGGACTGGCCGATGCGCTCATCCATTGGCAAATATTTTTCGTGCTTTGTCAGGCGGCCGCCCTGAGTCAGGCGGCCAGCAACTTTGCGGCGTTCTGCGTAGCTGCTGCGCTCTCTTTCTATCTGAACATGCTTTATATCTTTGAAAGGGAAACGCCGGTATTCCCCTATCTTGTGTTCATCGGCCTGATGGGCGGCGTGAGTTTTGGCGTGGGTGTCATTGGGGATGTCTGGCGCTTGTCGGGGCTTGTGACGGTCGCTTCGTTTTCGCTGGTGAATATTTTTTCAGGGTACTGCGTTTTCCGCTTTGTCCTTTTTCCAGGGCGACGGGCATGAACGTCTCGCTGCCTGACGTACTGCCGATGTCAGCGTCCTGCGCTACTTCAATGCCCTTCGTGGTTGATTTGGACGGGACCCTCGTCAAATCTGATCTGCTGTTCGAATGTGTGATGTCCTTTGTCCGCAGCAAACCATTGCACTGCCTGAAACTCTTACCCTGGCTCTGGCATGGCAAGGCGTATCTGAAAGATCGACTGGCAATGGCGACGGACATCGATGTCGCGACTTTGCCCTATGATCCCGACGCGCTCCGGATGATTGAGGAACAGCGCAATGCCGGTCGGAAAGTTGTTCTGGCCACGGCCAGTCATCACACATTGGCGGTACGTATCGCCGAGCACCTGAAGCTCTTTGATGACGTTCTGGGTACGACCCTTGAGCAGAACCTTTCCGGAACGAACAAGCGTGATGTACTGGTGACGTTATATGGGGAAAAAGGGTTCGATTACATCGGTAACTCGCTGGACGACTTGCCGATTTGGCGCTCGGCCAGACGTGCTTATATCGTCAACCCTTTAGCAGGCGTCGAACGCGCCACCCGGCACATGGATAATGTAGTTCAGGTGGTTCAATCTCGCGTTACGTATTTCAGAAGTTTGTACAAGGCCTTGCGCATTCATCAATGGATGAAGAATGTGCTGATTTTCGTTCCCCTTCTTGCGGCGCATCTAATGGCCAATCCGCTGCTGTTGGGGCGCGGCATGCTGGCCTTCATACTTTTCGGCTTGTGTGCATCGAGCGTCTATCTCCTGAATGACTTGCTCGACCTGAACGATGACCGCAAGCACCCGACCAAACGCAATCGACCTTTCGCCAGTGGATCGTTATCCATCCAGTCCGGTCTGGTGGTTTTTCCCCTGCTGTTGTCAGCTTCGTTCATCGGTGCCTTGTTGTGGCTGCCTCATCCATTCGTTGCCGTGCTCGCCTGTTATTACATTTTGACGCTGGTGTATTCGCTGGCGCTGAAGCGGTTGATGGCACTGGATGTGATCGCCTTGGCGCTGCTTTATACCTTGCGCATCATTGCCGGTGGCGCCGCGTTTGGTCTCGACCTGACGGGGTGGATGCTGGCTTTTTCCATGTTCATGTTCTTGAGCCTCGCGCTGGTCAAGCGCTATGCCGAGCTGTTGCTGGCGCTGCACAGCGGCATCACCGGTAAGACCGGCGGCCGCGACTACTTTCCTGCGGACCTGGCAATGCTCTCCTCTTTGGGGGCCGCATCCGGTTATCTCGCCGTCCTGGTGTTGGCGCTTTACATCCATGACAGCGTGACTACCCAGCTGTACGCATCTCCCCGATGGCTCTGGTTTGCCTGCCCACTGATGCTGCTCTGGATCACCCGTATCTGGCTCCTGACGCATCGAGGCCGCATGAATGAGGATCCGGTGGTTTTCGCACTGCGTGATCGCTTGAGTCTGGTGATGGGAACGGCGTTCTGCCTGATTTTCTGGGTGGCGGCATGAGCCACTCGACTTGCCATCGCAGGCGCTATGGCGGGACCTGCGTCTTTTGACAGATTTTTGCTTCGAATGGAGTTCGAATATGAGTCAGCTGAACGTCGAAAATTTCTACCGCAACTCTCGCATCAATACCTCGGATATGAGGATTGCGATACTGGTTTTTTTTGTGCCGACGGGTTTGTTGTTGTTGTCGACGTTGGTGATGAACTCTGGGGTTATGATTTATACGCTGGATGACCCCTACATACATATGAAGATGGCCAGAAATATCTGGAATGGCCATTACGGAATAAATCTTCATGAATACTCTGCGCCGTCGTCAAGTATCATATGGCCCTTTCTACTGGCGCCTTTTTCATATCTAGGCAGCGTATTTTTTTATGTGCCGTTAGCGCTGAATGCAGTGTTTGCGTTTTTGACGTTTTTGTTGATATTCAATCTTCTAAAGAGTCTCGGTTGCAAATACGCAGCGTTGATCACGTTTGCCATATTTTGCTCATTTAATTTATATGGTCTTGTTTATAATGGCATGGAGCATAGCCTGCAGGTCGCTCTGACGGCTTTTATTGCTGCAAGTATTGTTCGGCGGGAGTATTTGCAGGAAGAGAAAATAACGAACTTTACGTATTTCGCCATTTTTTTGTTGCCACTGGTGCGTTATGAGGGACTGGCCGTTTCGCTGCCGACGTTAATTTATTTATTGATCAATGTTGAACGTAAAAAGCCTTTGTTTTGCGCTATTGCAATACTGCTCGCCCTGGTCTCTTTCAGTTTTTTCCTGAACAGCCTGGGGCTGGGCTGGTTACCCTCTTCAGTGCTTGCCAAAAGCGATATCAATGATATGGCGTCATTGGGGCTGCATGTTTTAACGCAATACGGCCAATGGGGGTGGGTGGTCTACACGGTATTGATGGTTTGCGCGTTTTTCGCTGGGAATAAATCGGTGATATGGCTGCTGCTCAGCGTTACGTTACTTCATATGGTATTCGGCAAGTCGGGTTGGTACGGGCGATATGAAATTTACTGGCTGGTATTCGTCGCCATGTTGATCCTCGCAATCTGTAGCACGCAACTCGTCGGGAGGGGGATGGTGCTTGTATTCAGCTGCTTGCCCGTGGCGTTCACTGGGCTTGTCTACGTAACATTAAGCACTCCTTGGGCATCCGCAAATATCTATAATCAGCAATATATGATGTCAATGATTGTCGGTCGTTTGAATGAAGCCGTGGCGGTTAACGATCTGGGACTTGTTTCGTTGGCGACAGACAATTACATATTGGATCTCGCGGGTCTGGCTAGTTATGAGGCCTTACTGTTGAGACGTAAGCAAAAAGACTCGTTGTGGATCGGGGGGCTGATGAAGCGGCATAATGTCAAATACGCTTTTATTTATGAAGAGTGGTTCACCGGGCGTCCTGCCAACTTCCTGAAAGTTGCTATTTTGAAATTGGCAGTGCCGAATATAACCTCAGCCGAGAGTTCTGTCTCTTTGTATGCAGTGGACTCGGCATCCGCTGACAAGTTGAAGGTTGTATTGGCTGAGTTTCGCAAAGCATATCCGAGTCGTCAATTTGAGCTCATCTATGTTCAGTAACCTAAAAATTATTCGTTGGATTTTTACCAAGGATAGGAGGTGACACCATTGTTACTTTCGTCATGGGGCAACTACCCCTTTGCAGCACAAACTGGTCATCCTTGCCAATGGCGAGCCGATATCAGACCGCAGTGGCAGCAGTTGATCGAATCACACGGGACAACTTTGCCGTTTGGCAATGGCCGCAGCTATGGCGATAGCTGCATGGCTGCAAGCGATCATGTGCTGCAATTGCGTCCTCTGAACCGCTTCATCGAAGCCGACTGGGAAAAGGGTGAGATCTGCGCTGAAGCCGGCGTGACACTGGGCGAGATTTTACAACTCGCCATTCCCCGTGGCTGGTTTTTGCCCGTCACGCCCGGTACGCGGCATGTAACGCTGGGTGGGGCGGTAGCCAATGACGTCCACGGGAAAAATCACCATCGCTGCGGCACGTTTGCTCATTCGCTGGTGTGTTTCGAACTGCACCGATCCGTGCAATCGCCGATGGTCTGTTCGCTGCGGGAAAATCCTCAGTGGTTTGCTGCGACCATCGGCGGGCTCGGCCTGACGGGCGTGATTACCTGGGTGCGCATTCGTCTGCGCAAGATCCAGTCGAGCCTGATCGACAGCACACGGGTGCGTTTTGACTGTCTGGATGATTTTTTTGCCCTGTCGGCCGACATGGATGCGCAGCATGAATACAGCGTCGCGTGGATTGATTGCCTGGCCAAGGGCAATGCGCTAGGGCGCGGATGCTTCACGGCTGGTGATCATTGCGTGGCGGGGCCCCTTGAGATCGCTGCACCACGTTCTCTGTCTGTCCCGATCCGCCCTCCGGTATCGCTGATCAATTCGCTCACCTTGAAACTGTTCAACGATCACTACTGGAAACGGCAGCCAACGAACGGACAACATCAAAAGGTTGGCTACAGCTCGTTCTTCTATCCGCTGGACCGTATCGAAAACTGGAATCGTATCTACGGACGCAGAGGTTTCCAGCAATTTCAGTGCGTATTGCCGGCCTCGGGTGCAGCCGTGGCACTGGCCGAATTACTCAAGTCGATTGCGCGCAGCGGCAGTGGCTCTTTCCTCGCGGTGCTCAAGCGTTGTGGCGACATTCCTTCGCCGGGATGGCTTTCCTTTCCTATGCCCGGTACTTCATTGGCGCTGGACTTTCCACACGACATAGATCTGCCGAAAAAACTTCTGCCGCGTCTCGACGCCATCGTGCGGGAAGCAGGCGGTCGTTTGTACCCAGCCAAGGACGCTCACATGAGCGGTAGCGATTTTCGCCAGGCCTATCCCGCCTGGGAGCAACTGGAAGCGATGCGCGATCCGACCCTGATGTCCCGTTTCTGGCAGCGAGTCACTCGATGAAAAAAATACTGATTGTGGGCGCCACCTCGGCGATTGCCTGTGCTTGCGCACGATTGTGGGCGGCTGATCGCAGCGAATTGTTCCTGGTTGGCAGGGATGCGCAAAAGCTTCAGCAAACCAGCATCGATCTGCAGGCTCGAGGTGCCAGAGCCGTGACCACGTACGTCATGGACGCCAGTGATATCGCCGCACATCCGGTCATGTACGAGAAATGCCTGGCGACGTTGCAGACGGTGGATATCTGTCTGATTGCCTATGGCTCGCTGCCAGATCAGTACGCGTGCGAACAACACGTTGAACAGGCCATGGAGCAGTTCGCCAATAACGGCAGTTCAATGATCGCGCTGTTGACGCTGTTGGCAAATCGCATGGTTGTCCAGCAGCACGGCACGCTGGCGGTCATTTCATCGGTTGCCGGGGATCGAGGACGACCTTCCAATTACCTGTACGGCGCGGCAAAGGCGGCGGTTTCCACGTTCTGCGAAGGCTTGCGGGTACGTTTGTTCAAAGCGGGTGTGCATGTGATCACGATAAAGCCTGGGTTAGTCGACACGCCCATGACGCGAGGGTTGGCGCTGCCCTCCGTGCTTGTAGCGCAACCGGATATGGTTGCCCGGCGAATAGTCAGAGGGATCAATCGACAGGTGGCGGTGCTGTATGTGCCCGGCTTTTGGGCGGTGATCATGTGGCTGATTCGGGTGATGCCGCAGCCGCTGTTCAAGAGGCTGAACCTGTGAATCAGACGCTGATGTTATCCGGGTGGCGTTACCGCGTTTTGATTGGCTCGGTGATCTGCTCCGCCCTCGCTTATCTCGCTGTTTCCCTGTGGGGTGGGTGGTCGGCGGTGAGCGCGGCGGTCAGTCGAGTAGGTTGGTGGCAGTGCGGGCAAATCGTCGGCGTGATTTTGCTTGGATACGGTCTGCGTTTTTTGCGTTGGCAGGGTTATCTGTCTGCCTTGGGTCACCGGTTGCCCTGGCGGCCGAGCTTGAACATCTACCTGGCCGGATTCGCCCTGACGACTACTCCCGGCAAGGCCGGGGAGGCGTTGCGCGGTGTTTTGCTCAAACGTTTGGAGGTGCCTTACGCACAGAGCTTTGCCGCGCTGTTCAGTGAGCGGCTTGCGGACCTGCTGGCGATGGTGGGCCTGGCATTGTTCGGTTTGAGCGCGCATCCGGAATGGTTGTCGATGGTCGTTGCCAGTCTCGTCCTCCTGGCATGCGGTGCATCGATGATGTTTTCGCCAAGCCTTGCCAGCGCGATTGATCGTCGCACTGAGCAACGGCACGACAGATTCTCGCGGTTGCTGGGGCATGCCGTTCAGGTATTGCGTCAGTCGCGCCGCTGTCATTCCCCTCGTCGCCTCATGGGCGCAACGCTATTGAGCCTGCTGGCCTGGGGGCTTGAAGCATTGGCGTTTTACTGGATTTTGCAGGCGATGGGCGCGGACGTGAGCCTGACGTTAGCGATCTTTATTTATGCGGTGGCCATGTTGGCGGGGGCGTTGAGTTTCATGCCGGGCGGCTTGGGCAGTGCCGAAGCAGTGATGCTAGCGCTGCTGGTTTCAGGCGGAGTCGGGTTGGCAGATGCGATCGCTGCAACGGTTTTGTTGCGGCTGGTGACGTTGTGGTTGGCGGTCGGGGTGGGGATGCTCGCACTTTTATGGAAGAGGTCGGTAGCCGGTTTTGCTCATGGCTGAGTAACTACTGAGGAGATGAAAATGGACATTGAGTCGCGAAAGTACAAGTTGGCAATGTACCTGTGTCTGACTGGCGCGATTGGATTTGGCCTGTATGTAAGGTTGCGCAACATCGATGCTACTGGCCTGTGGCTGGATGAGGCATTTAGTGTATCGGTAAGCGATCCGCAAAATGGATTCTTTGACGTTTATCGAACTACATTGAATGATGTTCATCCTCCCTTTTATCAGATTGTACTGTGGGCTTATTATCATGCTGTCGGATTTGGAGAGCACACCGGGCGGTATCTCTCTGCGGTAATCGGCGTGCTGTTGATTCCCGCTATATTCCTCCTCGGGCGCAAATTGTTTGATGACCAAGTAGGGCTTATCGTTGCGTGGTTGGCATCGGTCAACAGTTTTTTGGTTCAGTATTCGCAAGAGACTCGCTCTTATGCGCTTTTGACGTTGCTGACCGTTTTGTCTTTTGTGGTCTTTTTGCGTTGCTTGAGTCGAGGCAGGGGGCAGGATTTTTTTTGCTACTGGCTGATTTCCGCTGCACTGATAAATACTCATTACTTCGGCTATCTGCCGGTCTTTGCTCAGGTGCTTGTGTTGCTTCGCATGATCTTGCGCAGTGAGGTCCAGAGCCAAGTTATATACAAGTTCGCTTGCGCTGGATTTTTCGCCGCGTTAACCGTGGTTCCTGCTTTATCGTACGCTGAGAGTAGCTTTTCGCGGGAGTTCTGGATTCAACCGCCTGAGGATGTGTTTTTTTTCAAGGTTTTCCTGTCGTATTTTGGAGATTCGTTTTTAGCTGCTTTGTGTGCAGTATTCTTGATTGCTGGGCTGGTTTCGATAGCTGGAAATCCTGCAGGCGCAAGTACTTACAGGCTGATTATGTTCTGGGGGGTAGTAGGAGTTGTGGTGCCCTATGTCTGTTCTGTTTATCTACGGCCGGTGGCAACTATACGCAATTTTATTTTTCTTCTGCCTGCGGTATTGCTGGTGGCTGCGCACGCGGTTGGCAATATAAGAGATGTGACAGTAAAAATGTTAATGCTGGTGGTTTTAATGACATTTTCTGCTACGCCTTTATTCAGGGATGTCAGTTATCTAAAGGATCCTGAAAATCCCTACTCCCGCGAAACGCACATGAGAGATATCGTCATCTCTGTAATGGGTAAGTCAAAGGTGTTGCCAATTTATTCGCTTGATTCGGTTCAGTTTGGCGTCTATTTCAAATTGCTGGAGTCTCCGCTGCTTGTGAATAATTTAGAGAAGCTGGAAGCTGATTTGTCGTTGCCCGGTCGCCCAAAAGATTTTTATGTTCTGGAAACGAACTATGGTGCTGGCTTTGCTCAGGAAGTCGAACTTTTGCAAAGGTACGAAGCAAAAATTATCGATAAGGAAGAAATAGGTCATGTGCGTTTATTCAAGATACGTACGTTTGCACCATGATCGGTAAAGGTGTGCATTCCGAATGGAAATGCACACCTTTCAGCCGTTACGCAGCGACGACTTCTGCCGGCTCAAAACTGTCCGCCCGCGCCATCTGCCACATCCGCGAATAGAACTCGCCATTCACTTCACCGGTGAGCAATTCCCCCGGTTTCAAAAACACGTGCAACTGCGAGAACAGTTTGATCTCGGTCGCCGACATGCGTCGTACCAGATGCTTGGCCGATAGTTGCGATGGATGATCAAGCCCGGCGGCAGCGAGCATCTCCGCCAGCGCTTTGAGCGTGCTGCGATGGAAGTTGTAGACGCGCTGGGCCTTGTCCGGCACCACCAGAGCGCGTTGGCGCAGGGCGTCCTGAGTGGCGACGCCGGTCGGGCATTTGTTGGTGTGGCACGACTGTGACTGGATGCAGCCGATGGCGAACATGAAGCCGCGCGCCGAGTTGGCCCAGTCAGCGCCGATGGCCAGCACGCTGGCGATGTCGAAGGCGCTGACGATCTTGCCGCTGGCGCCGAGTCTGATCTTGTCGCGCAGGTTCAGGCCGACCAGCGTGTTGTGCACGAACAGCAAGCCTTCGCGCATCGGCACGCCGATGTGGTCGGTGAACTCGACAGGCGCTGCGCCAGTGCCGCCTTCCTTGCCATCGACGACGATGAAGTCCGGAAGAATGCCGGTTTCCAGCATGGCCTTGGCAATGCCCATGAATTCCCACGGATGGCCGAGGCAAAATTTGAAGCCGACTGGTTTGCCACCGGACAGTTCGCGCAGTTGCTGGATGAACTGCATCATCTCGATCGGCGTGGAAAACGCACTGTGGCGCGATGGCGAAACGCAGTCCTCGCCCATCAGGATGCCACGGGTCTCTGCGATTTCTTTGGTGACCTTGTGCTTGGGCAGGATGCCGCCGTGGCCGGGTTTGGCGCCCTGGCTCATCTTGATTTCAATCATGCGCACTTGCGGATTCTGTGCCTGTACGGCGAAGCGCTCCGGGTCGAAACGGCCGTCGCTGGTGCGGCAGCCGAAGTAGCCGCTGCCCAGCTCCCAGGTCAGATCGCCGCCGTGTTCGCGGTGATACGGGCTGATGCTGCCTTCACCGGTGTCGTGGGCGAAATTGCCGAGTTTCGCGCCCTGGTTCAGCGCGCGAATGGCGTTGGCGCTGAGCGAGCCGAAGCTCATCGCCGAGATATTGAAGATCGACGCCGAATACGGCTGCGTGCACTGCGGCCCGCCGACAGTGACGCGGAAACCGTTCGGGTCACTCAACGGCGCCGGGCGCATCGAGTGGCCGATGAATTCGAAGCCGGACTGGTAGACGTCGATCAGCGTGCCGAACGGTTTGTCGGCGGTTTCGTTTTTCGCTCGCGAGTACACCAGCGAACGCTGGGCGCGGGAGAAGGGCAGGGCGTCGCTGTCGGACTCGAGCAGATACTGGCGAATCTCCGGGCGGATACCTTCGACCAGATAACGGATGTTGCCCAGAATCGGATAATTGCGGCGCACTGCATGGCGCGTCTGCAACAGGTCGAACACGCCGAGCAGGCTCAGCACCGCGGTGATGGCGGTGATTGGCCACAGCCAGTCATGTTCGAGAAAGGGCAGGCTGGCGAGGGTGAAAATCACGCAGACGGCAAAGAAGGCGTAGCGGCTCAGCAGCGACAGGCTCATACGGTTTCCTTGGTTCGGAATTCAAATTCAAAAGATCGCAGCCTTCGGCAGCTCCTACAAAGACAATTCATGCACTGATCTGTAGGAGCTGCCGGAGGCTGCGATCTTTTCAGGCGTTCTGCGCCTGCAGAAAAATCGAAAACAGCTCGGACTGGGATTTGATCCCCAGCTTGCTGTACATGTGTTTCTTATGGACTTTCACGGTTTCCACGGAGATTTCCAGCTTGCGGGCGATTTCTTTGCTGGAACAACCGCTGAGCATCAAACGCCCGACGTCCAGTTCCCGCGCGGTCAGTTGGGCGCCCTTGAGCTGTTGCACCGACGCTTCCAGTTGCACCCGCCAGTCTGCCTGCGCAGGTGCGGCGGCGAGGGCCACGGTTTCGTTGATTTCGTACGGCAGGCGCTGGCGCAACAGGCCCAGCACCCATGGTTGAATCAAAGACAGCAAAGCGATCTGTTCGCCAGTGAAACGTTTTTCACTGCCCAGCGACAGGCACAGCGTGCGCTCGCCTTCGAGCTGGCAATTGAACTGGATTTCGTCGGCCACCACATTCAGACGAAAGTATCGCTGGTAGTACTCGGTCAGCTCGAAATGCTCCGGCGCGACTTCCGAGAGGCGATACAGGCCGGTGCGCGACTGCTCGCGGCAGGCGATGTAGAACGGATCGAGCAGATACAGCCCGCGCAGGTAATCCTGGAACAGCGGGTCCGGGCTGCCGTCCTCGCCGGGGCATTCGGCGAAGACTTGCGGATGCTGATCGGCGCTGAACAGCAGCACCACCCAGCTATCGAACGCCACGTACTGCTCAAGCAGGCGCACCAGTTGCGCCCAGAAATTCGGCTTGTCGAGCGCGTCGATCAGTTGCCCGACAGCGCGGTGCCAAGTGATGTCATTCAACGAAAGTGTCATCGATCTACCCCTATCGGGTTACCCCGGCCGCGTGATTCCCTGGCCGGTTGCTTGCTGCGCATACTGGCCCACAGACAGGCACCGGGCAATCTTTCCGGGCCGGGCCACATAACAAGGGATAACCATGAAAGTCGAACTCGCCCAACTGGCGGGCCGTGACAACGACACGGCTTACAACCTGCAACGCGCACTGGCGGCGATTGCTGCCTGCGCGGCCGACACGCAGATGATCGTGTTCCCGGAAACCCACCTGATGGGCTTCCCCAACGCCGAAACCGTGGCGCAGATCGCCGAACCGCTCGACGGCCCGACCGTCAGCGCCGTGCTTGCGGCGGCGCGTGAGCGCAACATCGCCGTGGTGGTCGGCATGGCCGAGAACGACAACGGCCGCTACTACAACACCACGCTGCTGATCACCCCCGAAGGCATCGCCCTGAAATACCGCAAGACCCACTTGTGGGCTTCGGATCGCGGCGTGTTCGAAGCCGGCGACCGTTACGCCACCTGCGTGTGGAACGGTGCGCGCGTGGGCCTGTTGATCTGCTACGACATCGAGTTCCCGGAAACCGCCCGCGCACTGGCGCAACTTGGCGTGGAATTGCTCATCGTCACCAACGGCAACATGGACCCGTACGGCCCGACCCACCGCACCGCGATCATGGCCCGCGCCCAGGAAAACCAGGCGTTTGCGCTGATGGTCAATCGCGTTGATGCAGGGGATGACGGCTTGGTGTTCGCCGGCGGCAGCGCGCTGGTCGATCCGCTGGGGGCGCTGCTGTTCGAGGCCGGACGTGAAGAAGGGCAGTTCAGGGTCGAGCTGGATTTCACGCAACTGGACTTTGCGCGCAAGGATTATCGCTATCTGGATGATCAGCGTTTGAAGTTGCCGGGGGAGGTGGTGGAGCAGGCTTGCGGTGTTCGCGAGCTATTGATTCCACACCCATAACCGCTGCCCTCACCCTAGCCCTCTCCCGGAGGGAGAGGGGACTGACCGAGGTGTAGTTTCGAGATACATCGACCTGAGATACCGAGTCGAACTCAGATATTGAAGTCCACATAGATCGGCTCCCTTTCCCCCTCGCCCCCTTTGGGGGAGAGGGCTGGGGTGAGGGGGTAACGATCTTCAGTCGAACAAAAATAATCAGCCACACCCGAAATTTTTGCCGAACCCGGCTCTGCCATAAATCCAATAACATTCGGAGTAAGTCGCCCATGGCTCGTTTGCAACGCACCCTTTCGCTAGGGTCGGTGGTGCTGTTCGGCATCGCCTACATGACGCCGATCATTGTCCTCGGCACTTTCGGGATCCTCGCCCAGTCCACCGCCGGCATGGTGCCGGCCGCCTACCTGGCCGCGCTGGTGGCAATGTTCTTCACCGCCATGAGTTACGGACGCATGGCCGCCGCTTTCCCGGTCGCCGGCTCGGCTTACAGCTACGTGCGCAAGGCGATCAGTCCGAAACTCGGTTTCATTGCCGGCTGGGCGGTGTTGCTCGATTACCTGTTTCTACCGATGGCGATCTGGCTGATCGGCGCCGCTTATCTGGCTTCGGCGTTCCCGTCGATCCCGCAATGGATCTGGGTGCTGGCGTTCATCGGCATCACCAGTGCGATCAACATCGTCGGGCTGAAACTGGCTAACGGCATCAACGCCTTGCTGATGCTGGTGCAGTTCCTCGTATTGATTGCCTTCGTGGCGCTGTGCGTGCACTACATCGGCGGCGATGCGAGCACGCCGCTGTGGTCGATCAAACCGTTCTTCAACGGCGACATGCAGATGCCGCTGATCATGAGCGGCGCGGCGATTGCCTGCTATTCATTCCTTGGCTTTGACGCAGTCAGCACCCTGACCGAAGAGACCCGCGATCCACGCCGCACCATTCCCCGGGCGATCATGCTGATCACCTTGATCGGTGGCCTGATCTTCGTTGGCGTTTCTTACTTCGTGCAGATCGCTCATCCATCGTTCCAGTTCGACAGCGTCGACTCGGCAGCCTATGAAATTGCGCGCAACATCGGTGGCGACCTGTTCGTCTCGATCTTCCTGATCGGCCTGATCGTCGGCCAGTTCGCCTCGGGGCTGTCGGCCCAGGCCAGTGGTTCGCGACTGCTGTTCGCCATGGGCCGCGACGGCGTCTTACCGAAGTCATTTTTCGGCACCTTGCATGCGCGCTTCGGCACACCGGTCAACAGCATTCTGTTGTGCGCGGCGGTGGCGTTGCTGGCGCTGAAACTCGACGTCACCACCTCGACCTCGTTCATCAACTTCGGCGCGTTCCTGGCGTTCAGCCTGGTCAACCTGTCGGTGATCTTCCATTACTGGATCGGCGGCGAGAAAAAAGGCCCGCGCGAGTTGCTGCTGTTTCTGCTCTGCCCGCTGATCGGTCTGGTGGCCGACCTGTGGCTGATGGTCAGCCTTGATCATCTGGCGGTGTGGCTGGGGCTGAGCTGGCTGGCGATTGGTGTGGTGTATCTCGCCGTGCTGACGGGTGGTTTCCGCCGTCAGCCGCCGGAACTGGATTTTCAGGAAGCGACCTGAGCTTCGTGGCTTGGCTTCCCTCTGACGGGCATGGGATCCTTGGCGCTTTTGCGCCAGGGAATTACTTTATGTCGACCATTCATATCGCCGCAGCCCTGTTGCTCAACGCGCAAGGCCAGACCCTGCTGGTGCGCAAGCGCGGCACCACGGCTTTCATGCAACCGGGCGGCAAGATCGAAGCCAACGAGTTGCCAGTGCACGCATTGGCCCGTGAGCTGGAAGAAGAACTCGGGCTGCAGATCGACCCGGCGCAGGCGATTTTCCTCAACAGTTTTTCCGCCCCCGCCGCCAACGAGCCGGGCTTCATTGTCCATGCGGAAATCTTTCAACTGACCATCGATAGCGACGTCTGCCCGGCGGCGGAAATCGAGGAAGTCATCTGGGTCGATCCGGCCACTGATCCGGCGCTCGAGCTGGCGCCATTGACACGCGAGCACATCCTGCCGTTTTATCGCCGTTCACTGATTGCACTCGCCTGATCATTCCCGCAAAGGACGTTGCCATGATCCCGTTGCAAGACCTGCTGATCTTCGCCGCCACCGCATTGCTGATGGTGCTGACGCCGGGGCCGAACATGATCTATCTGATCTCGCGGTCGATCTGTCAAGGGCGCCGCGCCGGAGTGACTTCGTTACTTGGCGTGGTCGGCGGGTTCTTCGTGCATATGTTCGCCGCGGCGGCGGGTTTGACGGCGGTGTTTCTCGCCGTGCCGATGGCTTATGAAGTGTTGAAATGGGCCGGTGCGCTGTACCTGCTGTGGCTGGCCTGGCAAGCGGTGAAACCCGGCGCGCGTTCGCCGTTCGAAGCGCAGCAATTGCCGCCCGACTCGTCGCGCAAATTGATCACCATGGGTTTTCTCACCAGCGCACTGAACCCGAAAATCGCCGTGTTCTATCTGTCAGTGTTTCCGCAATTCATCAGCCCTGAGCACGGCTCGGTGTTCACCCAAAGCATCGTCCTCGGCCTCACGCAGATCAGCGTCAGCTTCAGCGTCAATCTGTTGATCGCGCTGTTCGCCGCAGGCATCGCCTCGTGGTTTGTGCGCAACCCGACGTGGCTGGCGATGCAGCGTTATTTCATGGGCTTGGTGCTCGGCGGCCTCGCCGTAAAACTGATGCTCGAACAACGCCGGACCGCCTGACATGTGGATCGAACGGCTGGACGCCAGTCACGCCCTGGCCTACCGCGAACTGATGCTGCAAGCCTATGACCGGCATCCGCAGGCCTTCACTTCCAGCGTGCGCGAACGCGCAGTGATGCCGTTGAGTTGGTGGGAAGGGCGCCTGACCAGCAATCTCGATGTGGTGCTGGGGGCATTCGATGCCGGGACGTTGGCCGGGATTGTCGGCCTGGCGTTCGAACCGCGCGAGAAGGCGCGCCACAAGGCCACTCTCTTCGGCATGTATGTCTCGGCGGATTTTCGTCGCCGGGGTCTGGGCTTTGATCTGGTGCAGGCGGCATTGGCCGAAGCGCAAAAGCATCCGGCGCTGAAACTGCTGCAGCTCACTGTCACCGCCGGCAATGACGCGGCTTTTCAGTTGTACCAGCGTTGCGGCTTCATTCAGTACGGCCTCGAACCACTCGCCGTGCGGGTGGGCGAAGACTACTTCGACAAGATCCATATGTGGCGCCAGCTCTGACCCACCACGACAATCCTTGTACTGATCGTTCCCACGCTCTGCGTGGGAATGCAGCCCGGGACGCTCTGCGTCCCATCCAAAGCCGAACGCAGAGCGTCCGTTGAGGCATTCCCACGCAGAGCGTGGGAACGATCATCTCCTGCACAGCAGATCAGCGTACGGCACTGACCCCATCGAGGGTCGAAAACGAAGTGTCCTTGGCGGTCAGCAGGAAGTCGCGCATATACGGCGCGTCGAGCATGTCGGTGCGAATCGCCGCGTACAGCGTCGCGAACAAGCCCTTTTCACCCAACCGTTTGCCCTTCACATAGCCGCGCGAGCTGTATTCATGCAGCGCCCAGTGCGGCATGCCGCAGACGCCACGGCCGCTGGCGACCAGTTGCATCATCATCACCGTCAGCTCGGAAGTGCGCACCTGCGCCGGTTCGATGTCGGCCGGTTCGAGGAAGCGGGTGAAGATGTCCAGGCGATCGCGCTCGACCGGGTAGGTGATCAGCGTTTCCGTCAACAAGTCTTCAGGAACGATGTACGGCTTGCTCGCCAGCGCATGCTGGTTGGCCACCGCGAGCATGGCTTCGTAGGTGAACAGCGGCACGTAAGTGATGCCGGCAATTTCCAGCGGATCGGAGGTCACCACCAGATCCAGATCGCCACGGGCCAGTGCCGGCAGCGGCGCGAAAGCGAAACCCGAAGCCAGGTCCAGCTCGACTTCCGGCCAGGCATCGCGGAACTGGTCGATGGTCGGCATCAGCCACTGGAAGCAGCTGTGGCATTCGATCGCCATGTGCAGACGCCCGGCGGTGCCACCGGCCAGCCGACCAATGTCCCGTTCCGCAGCACGCAACAGCGGCAGAGTGGCGTCGGCCAGTTGCAGCAGGCGCAGACCGGCGCTGGTGAAGCGCACCGGTTTGGTCTTGCGCACGAACAACTGCATGCCCATGCGCTCTTCCAGCTCTTTGAACTGGTGCGACAAGGCTGACTGCGTCAGATGCAGGCGGTCAGCGGCATCGACAAGACTGTCGGCTTCGCGCAGGGCGTGCAGGGTTTTCAGATGTCGGATTTCAAGCACCGGCGGGCTCCATGAAGAAAACTTGTGACGAATGCGTGGAAGGTGAGTTTGTCTCATGAAGCACGCTTTGTCGATCTGCCGGCCAGGATCCAGCGATGCAATCAACAGCGGACCGCTCGGCAGTCTTCATCAAACTGTCATGCAACTGTGGCAGCGCGCTTGTACGAACTTCATCAGACTCGCGCTCTACTGGGGTGCTGCGTTTTGGTGTTTTTCATGTTCAAGAGAGTTTTTTCAGTCGCGGCCGCGTTGGCCGCGCTTTTGTTCGGGGCCGGCTCGTTGGCAGCCGGACGCTGCGATGTCAACGTGCCGACCGAGCACGCCGAGCTGGCGCAGGTCAGTCTTGCCTATCAGAGTATCGGTCGTGCGTCGGACCCGGCGCTGTTGCTGGTCATGGGCCTGGGTGGGCAGTTGATCCACTGGCCGGACGAAGTCGTTGTCGCTTTGTGCCAGCAGGGTTTCCGCGTGATCCGCTATGACAACCGCGACGTCGGATTGTCGACCTGGCGGCAGGCGCCGATCGAGGCCAATCTGACCTTCGAAGTGCTGCGTTACAAACTCGGTCTGCCGGTCTCGGCCCCGTACAGCCTGACCGACATGGCCGACGATGCGCTGGGCTTGATGACGGCGCTGAAGGTTGAGCAATTCCACGTGCTCGGCGCGAGCATGGGCGGGATGATCGCCCAGCACATGGCGGCGATGGCGCCGCAGCGGGTGGAAAGCCTGACGCTGATCATGACCACTTCCGGCGCTGAAGGCCTGCCGGCGCCGAGTGCGGCGCTGGTGCAGTTGCTCTCGCGCCGAGGCGCGCCGAACCGCGAAGTGGCGCTGGAGCAACAGGCCGATCTGCTCGCGGCACTCGGTAGCCCGGCGGTAACCGATGATCGCCAAGCGCTGTTGCAACAGGCGGCTGCGTCCTACGACCGCGCGTTCAACCCCGAAGGCGTCAAACGGCAAATCATGGCGATTCTTGCCGAGCCGAGCCGGGTGGCACTGCTCAATCAACTGCGCGTGCCGACCCTGGTGGTGCACGGCACGGCAGATCCGCTGCTGCCGGTGATGCACGGCGTACATCTGGCGGCGCACATCCAGGGCAGTCAGTTGAAGCTGATTCCGGGACTCGCGCATCGCTTTCAGGAGGCGTTCAAGGAACCGTTGCTGGCGGCGGTGCTGCCGTATCTGCAGGCGCATCGCGAGGATACTTCGCATTGGGCGCAGGTCGATCCGGCAGCGCCGAACAATCTGCTGTAACAGTGCCAGCATCCTGTCGCCAAAAAAATATCAATGTGCCACTATTGTTTGCCGCGTTGTTGCCGATAAGGCGCAGGAACGTTTTCAGACATAGGGACTTGATCCATGATTTTTCGCGCTACACGTCAATGGGCCGCGCTGGCTCTGCTCGCCGTACTGACTCTCACCGGCTGCGCCCATGTGCAACCGCCCGTGGCCCTGGACAAACAGTTCTGGGATGCCAAAGAGCCGACCATCGGTGTGGCCATTACCGTCGTACCGTCGCCGGTGCTGGCGCTGACCGGCAATCAGGGCATCCTCGATTACGCCATCAATGCCGGCGTCAACAGCAAGCTCAGCGCCAATGTCGAGACCTGGCAGGTGCGCGATCTGGAAACCCTGCCCGACGCCATAGTCGCCAAGTTGCAGGCCAAGGGCTACAAGGCCAAGCGCATTGATGAAAAGGTCGATCTGAAGACCTTCAAGGAAGTCGATTTCCGCGAGGGCTACATGACCAAGGACCTGTCGCCGATGAAAGCTGCCCACGGCATCGACCGTCTGTTGCTGGTGTCGATTTATGCCACCGGTGCCACCCGTAGCTACTACAGCATCGTGCCTACCAGCGTGCCGATGGCCCAGGTCGGCGGCCAGGGCATGGTGATCGATCTGTCGGACAACAAACTCTTGTGGTACCAGCCATTCGCCGCTGTGCAAGCCGCGCAAGGCGAGTGGGACGAGCCGTCCTACACCAACCTGTCCAACGCGTTTTATCAGGCGATGGATAACAGCCGTCAGCAAATGATCGCCCCGTTCGCGCAATGAAACGTCTGGCGCTGACCCTCGCGGCGATCTCGCTGCTGGCGTTGCCTGGCTGTGCGCAGAAACCGGCACCCGAGGCCGGTTTCAAGGATCAGGCCGCCATGAGCTATGTGCAGGCTCACGGGCTCAAGGTCGACGTGCAACTGCCGGCGGAATTTGTCGGCGCCAGCACGGTGATCGATAGCAAGGCGGCAGTGAATGCGGCCAATTCCAGTTACACGCTGGTATCGAGCTCCGGCGCGGGCGCCGGGTTGGCGGGGATTCTGGTGGCCAGCTTGATCAACACGCAAATGGGGTCCGGTACCTTACAGCGCGATGCCGAAAAAGCCGCGCTGAACGAATCGCGGCCGCTGGCCGACCTGCTCGCCGGCGTGCCGTTGCAGGAGCGCTTGCAACAGCGTTTTCAGGCGGCGTCGCAAGTCTCCGGATTCAAGCAGGGGGCAGGTGCGGTGACGGCACGCTTGCTGATCGAACCGAAGCTGATGCTGACGCCCGATCGCGGCAGTTTCGTGCTGGTCAATCAGGTGCAATTGCAGGATATCGCCGGCTCGCCGCTGTACCGCATGCGCATCGAAGTGGCCAGTCAGCCGATTCGTCGTTGCGGCAAGCAATGCATTGATGATGGCGCCCTTGACCTGGCCAAGGTCACCGCCGTGCTGGATGAATGCATTGACGAATCCATGCGCGTGTTGAGCGCCGATCTGATGCAACCGACGCCACCGCCGGCCGCGCAGGAAACCCTGCGTTACGTGCTCGACGGCCAGCGCGTGGTCGAGCGCGGTTATCAACTGGCGCAGAACGGCAACTACTGGCGCTACCGCAATCTCTACGGTGCGGTGAAGTCAGTGCCGGTGCCGTTCGAGGATGCCTTGTCGTCCGCGCAACTGGCCCGAGTCTACGGTCGCTAGAGGCAGATGCGCGTGGGTTCAAGCATGCAGCCTGACCCACACGCTGACCAGCACCGTCGCCGCTATCAACCAGGCCACCGCCGCCACCGCCAGTGACGCTTCCAGGCGCATGCGGTCGACCATCACATACAACGTCGCCAGGTACACGAAGTAGGGAATGATCGACCACATGCCGAACACGATTGTGGTCTTCAGATCGTCGACCGAACGGCCCTTGCCGACGATGTAATGCGCGATCAGGGCAAAGGTCGGGAACAGCGGCACCAGGCCGGCGATGTAATAGTTCCTGGTCTTGGACAGTGCCGCGAGGATCAGCACCACTGCGGCGCCGATGGCGGCTTTGAGAATCAGATCCATCAGTGGCTCAGCCCGTACTTTTTGACTTTGTCGAACAGCGTGGTCTTGGCCATGCCCAGTTCCTGGCTGGCCTGGGTCAGGTTGCCGCCGCTGCGTTGCAAGGCGTCGACCAGCAGATTGCGCTCGAACGCTTCCACCGCTTCGGCAAACGCCAGACCCTGGCCGGCGCTGGCCCCGGATTTCTTGAAGGCCGGCAGGCCGAGGGCGAAGCGTTCGGCGACGTTGCGCAGTTCGCGCACGTTGCCCGGCCAATCATGGCTCATCAGGTTCGACAGGGTCTGGTTGTCCAGTTCCGGCAGTGCGCGATCAAAGCGCAGCGCCGACTGCTGGGTGAAGTGTTCGAACAGTTGCAGGATGTCTTCACGGCGTTCGCGCAGCGGCGGCAATTCCAGGGTCACAACGTTGAGGCGGTAGTACAAGTCGCTGCGAAACTCGCCGGCCTTGCTCGACTCATCAAGGTCGGATTTGGTCGCCGCAATCACCCGGCAATCCACTGCCACGCTCTGGTTCGAGCCGAGACGTTCGAGGGTGCGTTCCTGCAATACGCGCAGCAACTTGATCTGCAACGGCAGCGGCATGCTTTCCACTTCGTCGAGGAACAGCGTACCGCCGTCGGCGTGCTCGATCTTGCCGATGCGGCGTTTGCCGGCGCCGGTGAAGGCGTTGGCTTCGTGGCCGAAGATCTCGCTTTCAAAAAGGTTTTCCGGCAGGCCGCCGCAATTCAGCGCGACGAACTGTTTGCTGTGGCGCCGACTGAAATCGTGCAGGCAACGAGCGACCAGCTCCTTGCCGGTGCCGGTCTCGCCTTCGATCAAGACGTTGGCCGAAGTGTCGGCGACGTTTGCGATCAGTTCGCGCAGATTCTGCATCGCTGGTGAACGGCCGATGATCCGCCCTTCAAGGGAGTCGCGTTCAGCCAGTTGCCGACGCAACGAGGAAACCTCGCGGGCGAGGCTGCGTTGCTCCAGCGCCCGTCGCGCGACATCGACCAAGCGTTCCGGCGAGAACGGTTTTTCCATGAAATCGTAAGCGCCTTTCTGCATCGCGCCGACGGCCATGGAAATGTCGCCGTGGCCGGTGATCAGCACTACCGGCAGGCTGCGATCACGCTGCTTGAGGCGGGTGAGCAATTCCAGGCCATCGATGCCCGGCAGGCGGATGTCGCTGATGACGATGCCGGCAAAGTTGTCGCCGACCTGCGCTAGCGCTTCTTCGGCACTGCCGACGCCGATGCACGGAATGTCTTCGAGGGTCAGCGCCTGTTGGCAGCCGAGCAGCACATGGGGGTCATCTTCGACAATCAGCACACTGAGTTCAGGGTTCATATTGGCTCGGCAGAAAGAGGGCTTACCAACGGTAAACTGAGGACGAAAGTGGTGCCACCGCCGGCCGGGTGTTCGACACCCAGGTGCCCGCCGGTAGCGGCGGCGAGGCTGGCGGACAGGGTCAGGCCCAGTCCCAGGCCTTGCTCGCCGGGTTTGGTGGTGAAGAACGGTTCGAACAGATGCTTGCGCGCTTCGGCGTCGATGCCGTGGCCGTTGTCGCGCACCCGCAAGCGATACTTGCCGTTGAATTCTTCACCCTCCAGCCACAGCTGCGGCTGCGGTTGCGCGTGCATGGCGTCGAGGGCGTTGCCGATCAGGTTGACGAGGATCTGTTCGAGACGGGTCTGATCGATCAGCAGATGCACATCGGCAAACTGCCGGTGAATCTGCAGTGCGGTGTTTTCCACGCGCGCGCCGAGCACTTGCAATGCAGCGTCGACGGCTTTGCCGAGACTGGCCTGACCCTGGTTGTCGCCGCGCCGGGCAAATGAACGCAGGCTGGCGGTGATCCGGCCCATGCGGTCGATCAGGTCGTTGATGGTCTTGAGGTTGGTGCTGGCGACGTCGAGCTGGCCGCGCTCGAGAAAGCGCACGGTGTTGCCCGACAGCGTGCGCATCGCCGCCAGCGGCTGGTTCAGTTCATGGGCAATGCTGGTCGACATCTGGCCGATGGCCGCGAGTTTGCCGGCCTGCACCAGTTCATCCTGGGCGCGGCGCAACGTCTCTTCGGCCTGGCGGCGCTCGCGGATCTGACTCTTCAGGCGTTCGTTGCTGGCGCGCAGATCGGCGGTGCGTTCGGTAATCCGACGCTCCAGTTGACTGTTGGCTTCCTGCAACGCTTCGCGGGCGGCGAGGCGGGTGGCGAGGACTTTGCGCCGCTCGTTCCAGGCAATCAGCAGAAAAGCAAACAGGGCAAACGCCACCGCCACCAGAATGCCTTGGTTGATCGCTTCGCGGCGCAGGTCCTGCAACGGCGTGAGCAGGGTGAAATTCCACGGCGTGTCGCTCAGCAGTCGGGTTTGCGCCAGATAACTGATGTCGTCTTCGTCGGGCTGCAATTCGCTGTTGGCCGGGAAGGTCAGTTTCTCCACGCCTTCGGCCAGTGTCTCGCGGGCCAGCGGTTGCAGTTCGTTGAGCGGGAACCAGTAGTACTGCAGGCTGCGGGCGAGTTTTTCCTTGACCTCGTCGCTCAGCGGAATTACCGATTTCAGACGCCTGGCGGGATCGCTGGAGAGAATGATGATGCCGTTCTCATCGCTGACGAACGCTTCCAGACGCGCCCGTTGCCAACGCTCTTCCATGGCTTCCAGACGCACCTTGACCACCGCGACACCGATGATCTTGCCGTGCTCTTCGAGGCCGTGGGCGAGGTAGTAACCGGGTTCGCCGTTGGTGCTGCCAATGCCATAGAAGCGCCCGGGCTGGCCGCGCACGGCGTCCTTGAAATAGGCGCGGAAGGACAAGTCTTCACCCAGATAACTGTCGACATCGCGCCAGTTGCTGGTGGCCATGACCCGGCCGGTGGTGTCCATGACGTAGATGGCCCGGCTGCGGCTGCGGCGGTTCAGGCCTTCGAGGTAATCGTTGACCGTCTGCCGGTGCTCCGGGGTCGGGTCGGCCAGCAACTGCGGCACACTGGTTTCGAGTTCCAGCAGACTGGGCAGGTAGGTGTATTTGCTGATCTCGCTTTCGACCGCGCGGGCGTGCAGTTCCAGCTGACGCTGACCGTTCTCGCCGAGGCTGCGGATGCCGAAGTGTTCACTGGTCCAGAAGCCGATGAAACCCAGTCCGACCATCAGGGCGATGATCAGCGGCGGCAGGAACAGATGACGGATCAGACGGGGCTTCACGGCAAGTGATGGCTCTGCAGCGCGATAAAGAGTGGGGTCGCATTTCATCACAGATGCCTTGGGTCAACCACAACACTTGTTTGTGCCTGTGGCGAGGGGATTTATCCCCGTTGGGCCGCGAAGCGGCCCCAAAACCATCACTGCGGTTTAACTGAAAGACCGCATGCACAGGTTTTTACGACTGCTGCACAGCCGGACGGGGATAAATCCCCTCGCCACAGGGGATCTCATTGTCAGGCTGCCCGCACCCCACAGACAGGGTGCGGGTGTGTTGCTTTTAGTGCTGCAGGATTTTCTCAAGGAAGTGCTGCGCGCGTTCGGAGCGGGCGCTGATGTCGCCGAAGAATTCCTCTTTCGGGCAGTCTTCGATGATCTTGCCCTGGTCCATGAAGATCACCCGGTCCGCCACTTTACGGGCGAAGCCCATTTCGTGCGTCACGCACATCATGGTCATGCCTTCGTGGGCCAGCTGCACCATGACGTCGAGCACTTCATTGACCATTTCCGGGTCGAGCGCCGAGGTCGGTTCGTCGAACAGCATGACGATCGGGTCCATCGCCAGCGCACGGGCAATCGCCACACGCTGTTGCTGACCACCGGACAGTTGCCCCGGATGCTTGTGGGCGTGCGCCGACAAACCTACGCGCTCGAGCAGTTGCAGACCTTTTTTGGTCGCCTCTTCCTTGCTGCGACCGAGCACCTTGATCTGCGCGATGGTCAGGTTTTCGGTGATGGTCAGGTGCGGGAACAGCTCGAAATGCTGGAACACCATGCCGACGCGCGAACGCAGTTTCGGCAGGTTGGTTTTCGGATCGGCGATCGACGTGCCGTCAACCACAACGTCGCCTTTCTGGAACGGTTCCAGGGCGTTGACGCACTTGATCAGCGTCGACTTGCCCGAACCCGACGGGCCGCAGACCACGATCACTTCGCCTTTCTTGACCTCGGTGCTGCAATCAGTCAGCACCTGGAAGTCCCCATACCACTTGTTGATGTTTTTGATAGAGATCATACGGCGAACCTTTTTTGCAGACGCTTGACCAACCGCGAGGCGGCGAAGCTGATGATGAAGTACACGAGACCGGCGAAAATCAGGAACTCATTGGAGCGGCCGATGATGTCGCCGCTGGCGCGCGAGGCGTTGAGGAAGTCCACCAGGCCCACGGTGTAGACCAGCGAGGTGTCCTGGAACAGGATGATGCTCTGCTGCAGCAGCAGCGGGGTCATCTTGCGGAACGCCTGCGGCAGGATGATCAGGCGCATCATCTGTCCGTAGTTCATGCCCAGCGCTTGCGCGGCACCCATCTGGCCCTTGGAAATCGACTGCACACCGGCACGGACGATTTCGCAGAAGTACGCCGCTTCGAACATCATGAACGCCACGACGCAAGAGGTGAACGCACCGATCGGCGTGTCTTCGCCGGTGATCCAGCGCAGCACGAACGGCACCGCCAGGTAGAACCAGGTGATCACCAGCAGCAGCGGAATCGAGCGGAAATAGTTGACGTAGGCGCCAGCGATGCTCGACAGCAGCTTGTTGTGCGACAAACGGCACAGCGCGAGGATCGTGCCGAGAATCATCCCGCCGATCACGCCCATGGCCATCAGCTTGAGGGTCATCACCATACCGTTCCACAAACCGGGAATGGCCGGGACGATGCCACTGAAATCGAATTCCATTATTTACCCCCCACGGAGATCAGGCCGGGCACCGCGACTTTTTTCTCGACCAGGCGCATCAGCAGCATCAGGCTCATGTTGAGGGTGAAATAGATCAGGGTTGCCAGGGTGAACGCTTCGAACAGGTTGGCCGAGAACTCGGCGGTCTGTTTGGTCTGCGCCAGCAATTCCATCAAACCGATCAAGGACGCCACGGAGGAGTTCTTGAACACGTTGAGGAATTCCGAGGTGAGCGGCGGAATGATGATCCGGTAGGCCTGGGGCAGCAGCACGTTCCAGTAGATCTGCGGCAGCTTGAAACCCATCGCGCGGGCGGCGGATTCCTGACCCCGAGGCAGTGCCTGGATACCGGTGCGCACTTGCTCGCAGACACGGGCGGCGGTGAACAGACCGAGGCAGACGACAACGCTGAGGTAGGCCGAAGTGGTCGGGTTGAGGTCCTGCTTGTACCACTCCTGCAGATCCGGCGGCAGCAGATCGGGCACCAGAAAGTACCAGATGAACAGCTGCACCAGCAGCGGCACGTTACGGAACAGCTCGACGTAGCAGGTCGCGATGCCCGATACGATGCGGTTCGGCACAGTGCGCATGATGCCCAGCAGCGAGCCGAGCAGCAGGGCGATGATCCACGCCACGACGGCGATGGCGATGGTCCAGCCCAGACCGGAGATGAACCAGTCGAGATAGGTCTCGCTGCCCACACCGGTGGACTTGAAGAACACGCCCCAGTCCCAGTTGTAATTCATTAGGGTCTCCCCTCGATTCGATCGATGTACAAGTGCCCGCTTGGGGAACTCCGTTCCCTCCCCAGTCTTTTTTCAAAGACCGGGCACACGCGATCGGCTCGACAGCCACCGGTTCGAGTGTTTCCAGAAAAATGCCAGCAGGGAGTGACCATCCCCTGAAAAGGCAGGCGCCTCCTCAGGGGATAAGGTTAGTCAGAAAATCAGGACTTCTTGTCGTCAGCCGCTTTGTCGGTCGGATTGGCGATCAGGGTCTTGAGCTCGTCGCTCATCGGGAAGTTCAGGTTCAGGCCTTTTGGCGGAATCGGCTGCATGAACCATTTCTCGTAGATCTTGTTGATTTCGCCCGAAGCGTAAGTGGCCTTGATCGCGTCATCCACAGCCTTTTTGAACGGCTCGTCGCCTTTGCGCATCATGCAGCCGTAGATTTCGTACGACTGTGGCGTGCCGGTCACTTCCCAATCGGCGGCTTTCTTGGCCTTGGCGGCTTCGCCGGCCAGCAGCGCGTCATCCATCATGAACGCAACGGCACGGCCCGATTCCAGCATCTGGAAGGACTCGCCGTGGTCTTTGGCGGAGATGACGTTCATGCCCATCTGCTTGTCGGCGTTCATCGCCTTGAGGATGCGCTCGGAGGTGGTGCCGGCGGTGGTTACGACGTTCTTGCCTTTCAGATCGTCGAAATCCTTGTACTTGGAGTCTTTCTTGGACAGCAGACGGGTACCGATTTCGAAGATGCCGACGGAGAAGTCGACCTGCTGCTGACGCTCGACGTTGTTGGTGGTCGAACCGCACTCGACGTCCACGGTGCCGTTCTGCACCAGCGGGATACGGGTCTGCGAGGTGACGAGGTTGTATTTGACTTGCAGGTTCGGCAGGTCGAGGTCTTTCTTGATCGCTTCGACGATCTTCAGCTGGATATCGTGCGAGTAGCCGACCGGCTTGCCGGACGCATCAGCGATGTAGGAGAACGGAATGGAGGCGTCACGGTGGCCCAGGGTGATGACACCGGACTCTTTGATCTTCTTCAGGGTGCCGGTGAGTTCGGCGGCGAAAACTGGCGTGCTGATCAGAGCGGCAGCAATGGCTGCGCCCAGGATATGGGGAACGATGCGCATCAAATTTTCCTCGACATTGTTTTTTTTATGGAGCCAGTTTGTCGGCCCTTTTTGTGCTTCGAATGCCTGACGGCTCCTGAAGTGTTGGCACAGCAGGCATTCGTCGAGAGAGTGTAGAGCATGACTCGTGCCAGACCAGTCACAGTCGGTTAACCATTTGTTTTATAACGTTATTAAAGTTTTGTGGCGGTAATTTTTTGAGGGTGAGATCCGGTTAACCGAATCGACTGTGGAGTCGCGTTCGGAAAACCGAACGATCAAAAGCCCCTCACCCTAACCCTCTCCCGGAGGGAGAGGGGACTGACTGCGGTGGATGGTCGAGTTACGGCGACGCGAGATACCGAGTCGACCTCGGACTTTGGAACCCACGGAGATCGGCTCCCTTTCCCCCTCTACCCCTTGGGGGAGAGGGCTGGGGTGAGGGGGAAAAGATCTAACTGCCCCAATCAGGTTCAACAAAGTCCACATAACAAAAAGCCCCTGAATCTCTCGATGCAGGGGCTTTCGTTTGAACGGTGAGATCAAGCCGCTTCGATCTTCCGATTCTGCTCAACCTTGCCCAGATACGTCGCGAGCTTCTGCTGCTCCTCCGCTGTGGTGAACAAGCCTAGCTTGGTACGGCGCCACAGGATGTCATGCGCCGTGGTCGCCCATTCTTCGCTGCACAGGTAATCGACTTCGCGGGTGTAGAGCCCGCCACCGATGTGTTCGCCCATGTCGGCCAGTGTTTCCACGCCTTCGAGCATGCGCCAGGTGCGGCTGCCGTAGGTGACGGCCCAGCGCCGGGCGATTTCGGTCGGGACGAAATCGAATTTGTCGCGAATTCGCGCGCTCAGCGCCTCTGGCGTGGTCATGTCTTCGCCACCGGGCAGGGTGGCGGTCGCGGTCCAGCTCGGGCGCATCTGGGTGAAGAACGGCATCAACTGCGCCATCGCCGATTCGGCGAGTTTGCGGTAAGTGGTGAGCTTGCCACCGAACACCGACAGCAACGGCGCTTCTTCGGCACTGCCCGACAGCGCTAGGGTGTAATCGCGGGTCACTGCCGACGGGTTGTCGGATTCGTCGTTGCACAGCGGCCGAACGCCCGAGTAGCTGTGCAGGATGTCTTCGCGGCTGAGCTGCTTCTTGAAGTGCGCGTTGACCACTTTCAGCACGTAATCGGTTTCGCCTTCGGTGATCGCCACTTTCGCCGGGTCGCCGGTGTACTCGCGGTCGGTAGTGCCGATCAGGGTGAAGTGGTTCAGGTACGGAATGGTGAAAACGATGCGCTGGTCTTCGTTTTGCAGAATGTGCGCATGCTCGCCTTCGTACAGTTTCGGCACGATGATGTGGCTGCCCTGGATCAAACGGATGCCATACGGCGATTCCATCTTCAGGTCGTCACGAATGAACTTCGCCACCCACGGACCGGCGGCGTTGACCAGTGCTTTGGCGGTGATCGAAAACAGGCTGCCGTCGGCGCGCTCCAGATGCAGATGCCACAAACCTTTGGTGCGGCGTGCACTGACGCAGCGGGTCTGGGTATGAATGTGGGCGCCTTTTTCGCGGGCGGCCATGGCGTTCAGGACCACGAGGCGGGCGTCATCGACCCAGCAGTCGGAGTATTCGAAGCCTTTCTTGATTTCGCTTTTCAGCGCGCTGTCGGCGCCAAACTTCAGGCTTTTCGAACCCGGCAGTTTTTCGCGCTTGCCGAGGTTGTCGTAAAGGAACAGGCCGGCACGAATCATCCACGCCGGACGCAGGTGCGGGCGGTGTGGCAGGACGAAACGCATCGGTTTGACGATGTGCGGCGCTTTCGCCAGCAGGACTTCGCGCTCGGCCAGCGCTTCGCGCACCAGACGGAATTCGTAATGTTCCAGGTAGCGCAGGCCACCGTGAATCAGCTTGCTGCTGGCCGAAGAGGTGTGGCTGGCCAAGTCGTCTTTTTCGCAAAGGAACACCGAAAGACCGCGACCGGCGGCATCCGCTGCGATCCCCACGCCATTGATCCCGCCGCCAATCACGGCAACATCATAGATCTCGGAGAGAGGGGGCGTACGCAAGGTAGAGGTGGACATCGGCTGGCCTCGGTTCTTTTGGTTTTATGTCTTGGAAATCGAACATTAATGTTCATTTGCGAAAATGGTAGCCCATAAACACGCGCACAGCCAGTCGCGTTCGATTGAAAAAACTCATCGAAGGGCGATTAAAAGAAAATTTTCGAACATGAACGCGCGCAAGGCGCAGAAGATGTGTGGTGTGATCGATCGTTTTCGCGAGCAGGCTCGCTCCCACATTTTGCAATGCATTCCAAGAGTGGGTGCGAGCCTG
>NZ_JASCPT010000069.1:0-30630 GCF_029959775.1 Pseudomonas sp. PS01270
AAGGCCCGAAAAAAGCCTGCCCGTTCTACTACCAACTCGACCACCTCGGCACCCCACAGGAACTCACCGACTACAGCGGCGAAATCGTCTGGTCCGCGCAATACGACGCCTACGGCAAAGTCGCCGCTGTGACCTTGGCCGGCGAAGACTACCTCGACCAACCGCTGCGTTTTCAGGGGCAGTACTTCGATGTTGAAAGTGGGCTGCATTACAACCGGCATCGGTATTACGACCCGAGGCTAGGGCGGTATCTGACGCCGGACCCGGTGAAGCTCGCGGGTGGGTTGAACCAGTACCAGTACGTGCCGAATCCGACGGGATGGGTGGATCCGTTGGGGTTGAACGGATGCCCGCCAGATGGAGACGGAAAAGGGAATCCAACGGCACCATGCGGGAATGCAAAGGTTGATACCAGAGAACCTCTTCCACCGGATATAGAATGGTCGAGTCCTAGCGTTAAACGAGCTTCTGCGCTGCTGGATCAAGGTGCTAAGGACGTTACTGTTAACAGTCGAGCTGAAGCTGAAGAATTGTTCAGAGGGAAATATTTAGGTCAAGGATATAGGAATGCTGAAGAGTTCAATTCCGTTACCGCCAAAGACTATTTCCAAACGCCCTTTGGGAAAGAATCGTACTATCACTGGGATGACACAGCTGTATCTAATGTTGTGAATCGAAAAGTTTACATGGCAAATCATAGTCCTGACGATCCGCATGCTGTCATGCCTCATCTACAATTGCATCCAAAGGACGGCAAAGTAATCCGAATTTACTGGCCAAACTCATTTGCAGGTCAAAAATGAAACAGCAGAAGAAAATCGCTCGTAGCGTATGGTATGGACTCGAAGGGACGAGCTACGACAATATTGCACAAGAACTTCCGTGCAAAGATCACTCAAGTCGAAAATGGGTCTCAATATATGCTATATACAAATATTCTTTCTCAGGCGATCCGCATCAATATTACGATTTTATTCATAAATCGAAAGGGTTTAGGTTTTCGATTGTAGTGTTTACTTTGGCTATTAAAGAAATTGGCTCCAGCGATGGTATTGATGATCGGGATGTCGTGATATTAAACTTTGTGCCCGTTAATTCTGAGGAGGATATCTATACGGTTTTGGAACGGCTCGCGATCAATCCGGAATTATTCTGCCCCCCATGGCGGTGCGGGTATCCGATTTGATTAGTCCATTGCCACCGCCGGCGCAGAGCACACAACGCGATGTTGATGGAGTCTGTGAACTAACGAATTCACACGAGAGTAATATGGGGCGAGCCTCATCAAACGGAAAAATGAGCATTTACAAAGTGATTTCTAGAAAAGTATGGTGGGGGCTGGAGGCTAGAAATTACACAGAGATAGCCCAAGAGATGCCTTCGCATGATCGTTCGCTTCGGAAATGGGCTGCCATTTATGCTGTGTATCACTTGAATTTTATGGATAGGCACCCAGGAGAACGCTATTACGACTTCCTTGAGGATTCCAAGAGCTCTAAGTTCGTCTTCATTGAGTTCACCGTGCCAGTTCATATTTTGGAAGCCAGAGATAGTTTTGGTGCTAGCGATACCACAATTACAAAACTGAAAAAAATGGAGACGGAGGACGAAATAAATGCCTTTCTTGAATTGAATGGGATTAATCCAGAGTTGTTCGTTCCCCCTTGGGCTTGCGACTATCCGATAGATTGAGAATTAGTCGTGACTACTTACTACCCTTCCGTGTCTTGAAAGAGGGGCATGTGATCGCTAGATTCTGATTGTGAACTAAATGGAGTTCATGATGCGCTACTATGCCTGGTTTAACCAACTAACTGTGATGTCTGCACCGGAGGCGCTACAGCATCAAGCAAATACACACTAAACCCCACAACCCCCTTCGCATGATGCTTAGCCTGCGAAGCCATCTCCGCAAGCTGGCTGGCATCAAGCGCTGCACAAGCCTCAGGTCGCAAATGCACTACCCCAATCGATAACGACAACAACGCAAACTCCTGCCGCACACCCTGGCGATTCGGCGCAATAAAACATCCCGCCTCAAGGTGTTCAGGCCGATAGAAGCGGCGGCATTGGCTTTGGAAATCGTCGAGCAGTTGGTTGAGGCGTTTGCGCCAGTCTTCGGGGCCGAGGACGAGGAGGAAGTCGTCGCCGCCGATGTGACCGACGAAGTCGCGGGTGGGGTCGATACGTTCGTTGAGGCATTGCGCGAGGCAGAGCAGGACTTCGTCGCCACGGCCATAGCCGTAGATGTCGTTGAAGGGTTTGAAGCTGTCGATGTCGACGTAGCAGATAATCGATTCGCGGGCCTGTTGCAGCAGGCGGGTGAGGCATTGCTGGATCGGTACGTTGCCCGGCAGCAGGGTCAGGGGATTGGCGTAGCGCGCCTGTTGGATTTTCAGTTCGGTGATCAGTTTCAGCACGTCGATCACCCGGCCGAGGCCGAGGTAACTGCCGTTGAGGGTGATGATGAAGTCTTCTTCGATGCGCTGGCGGGCGCGGCTGGTGATCAGGCGGCTGACTTGCTGCAGCGACTGGCTGATTTCCACGGCGAGGAAATCATCGTTCATCAGGCGGCTGATCGGTTTGCGCGCGAACAGATCGGTGGCAAACGGTTTAAGCAGTGCGTCCGACAGCGAGTGGCGATGGACGATGCCGCAGGGCTGGCCTTGTTCGTCGAGCACCGCGAGCGAATTGAGATTGGCCTGGCGGCGGAAGGCTTCCAGTACCGTCGCGGTGGGCGTATCGCGTTGCACGGCGGGCTGGTCGTTGAGCAGGGCGCTGAGGTCGCTGCCTTCGTCATTCAGCGCGACGGCGCTGCTATCGTGTTTGGGCATTAAGGCGCGAGCGTCGCGGGATGGATGTTCCTGAGGGCGGCCGAGCAGGTAGCCCTGCACCAGGTCGACGCCCATTTCAGTCAGCACCGCGAGTTCTTCCGGCAACTCGATGCCCTCGGCAATCACCTGCGCGCGGGACGCTTTGGCGATTTGCAGAATCGAACCGACAAACTCTCTTTTCAATGCATCCTGATGAATACCGTCGATGAAGTGCCGGTCGATCTTCACGTAATCCGGACGCAATTCCGACCACAGGCGCAGGCTCGAATAGCCTGCGCCCAAGTCGTCCAGCGCAATGGAAAAACCCATCGCCCGATAGTGATGCAGAGCGGTTTGCAGCAACTGAAAGTCATCGATTGGCGTCTGCTCGGTGAGCTCGATGACCACCTGGCTCGGCGCAATGCCCAAGTCCTGCAGCAGTTGCAACGTTCGTCCGGGTTGGTGCGCGGCTTCGAGCAAGGATTCTGGCGAGACGTTGAGGAACAGCTTGCCCGGCAGTTGCTGCTCATTGAACCGGCGACAGGCGCTTTGCCGGCAGGCGATCTCCAGTTCGCTCAATCGGCCAGCCTGTCGCGCCACGGCGAACAGGGCAATCGGCGAGTGAAGAGGGCTGTTGGACGGGCCACGGGTGAGGGCTTCGTAACCGAGAATGCGGCGTTCGGAAAGACAGATGATCGGCTGGAACAAGCTGTGTAAACCGCTTTGAGTCAGGATCGAGCTCAAGGCGCTCAGCTGTTCGGTCGTGGTCATGGCAGTCTCTGGCGATAAAAAAAGGACCGGGAGCGCTTGCTCCCGGTCCTTTATTGCACGACAGAATGATGACTGTTTGATGACGATCCGGGGATCGCCAGCACTAAATTGCCATCACTTACTTCTTGGCCACCTGATTGCTCAGTTTCAGGTAATCCAGCAGGACGCGCCCGGTTTCGCTCAGGTAGGCATCATCTTCCGGTTTGACCTTGTCCGGCTCGGCAGCGGCCAGTGCGTCTTCGTCTTCTTTCTTCAGCTCTTTGAGCGGTTCTTCGCCTTTGGCCTTGCGACGGATGTTCTCCATCGCCAGTTGCTTGGCGTCGATGTCGGCGTGCTGGGCGCGACGATCAGCTTCGTTGAGGCTGACGGTTTTTTCTTCCATCAGTTTCTGCGCCAGGGCCAGCTTGTCGCGGATGAACACGAACTCGGCATCCTTGTTGGTGCGCGCGTCATGTTCGGACTTCAGCTGGGCGAGGAACGGCTTGAACGGATCGGCCGCTGGTTTGATCGCCGCGCGGATGGTGTCCCACGGCATGGCTTCCGGCAGGGCGCTTTCGCCAATTTCCTTGGTGTCGATCAGCGACGGGTAGTCGATGTCCGGCAGCACGCCCTGATGCTGGGTGCTCTGCCCGGAGACACGGTAGAACTTGGCCAGGGTCAGTTTCAGTTCGCCGTGGTTCAGCGGCTGAATGGTTTGCACGGTGCCCTTGCCGAAGGTCTGGCCACCGATGATCAGCGCACGGTGGTAGTCCTGCATGGCGCCGGCGAAGATCTCCGAAGCCGAAGCGGACAGACGGTTGACCAGCAGCGCCATCGGGCCTTTGTAGAACGCGCCCGGGTTTTCGTCCTCGAGGACGTCGACACGGCCGTCGGCGTTACGCACGAGTACGGTCGGACCTTTGTCGATGAACAGGCTGGTCAGCTCGGTGGCTTCCTGCAGGGAGCCGCCGCCGTTGTTGCGCAGGTCGATGACCACGCCGTCGACTTTGTCCTTCTGCAGCTCGGTCAGCAGCTTCTTGACGTCGCGGGTGGTGCTCTTGTAATCCGGATCACCGGCACGGAAGGCCTTGAAGTCGAGGTAGAAGGCCGGGATCTCGATCACGCCAAGTTTGTAGTCCTTGCCGTCCTGTTTCAGGCTGAGGATCGACTTCTTCACGGCCTGATCTTCGAGCTTCACCGCTTCACGGGTGATCGGCACGATCTTGGTGGTCTGGTCGTTCGGCGCATTGCTCGCCGGAATCACTTCCAGGCGCACCACGGTGCCTTTCGGACCGCGAATCAGTTTGACCACTTCGTCCAGACGCCAGCCGACCACGTCGACCATTTCCTTGTTGCCCTGGGCAACGCCGATGATCTTGTCGGCCGGAGCGACCTGCTTGGTCTTGTCCGCCGGGCCTGCCGGCACCAGACGCACGACCTTCACTTGATCGTTGTCGCTCTGCAACACGGCACCGATGCCCTCGAGGGACAGGCTCATGTTGATGTCGAAGTTTTCCGCGTTATCCGGCGACAGATAGTTGGTGTGCGGGTCGTAGGACATGGCGAAGGTGTTGATGTACGCCTGGAAAATGTCCTCGGCACGGGTCTGGTCGAGGCGCGCCAGCTGATTCTTGTAGCGCTTGGTCAGGGTTTCCTGGATCTGCTTCGGCTCTTTGCCGGCGATCTTCTGGCGCAGCACTTCGTCCTTGACGCGTTTGCGCCACAGGTCGTCGAGTTCTGCGGTGGACTTGAGCCAAGGCGCGTCCTTGCGATCGATCAGCAAGGTCTCCTTGGTGTTGAAGTCCATCTTGTCGACGCCTTTGTTCAGCTCGGCAAGGGCGAAGTCCAGACGCGCCTTGACGCGGTCCAGGTAGCGCTTGTAGATGGTGAACCCGGCGTTGAGGTCGCCGCTTTTGAGGAAGTCGTCGAACTGGGTCTTCCACTTGTCGAATTCGGCGATGTCGCTGGCCATGAAATAGCTGCGCGACGGGTCGAGCAGCTTGATGTAGCTATCGTAGATGATCACCGAGCGCGCATCGTCGAGCGGCGGCTTGCTGTAGTGGTGACGCTTGAGCAACTCGACGACGTTCAGGCTGGCGATGACTTCATCGCGATCAGGCTGCAACTTGTCCCAGCTGTTGGCTGCGAATGTGGTGCCCGACACCGGCAACAGGCCGATACCGATGAAAAGAGCGAGGGCGGTGCTGGGGAGCAGATGCTTCATGCTGATTCGACGCGGGGACAATTGATAACGCATATTAGGCCGTCTTTGAAGTCGCCGGTTCTTTGAGAGCCGGTCGCATAATGCAAAAAGCCCGGCGCTACAGCTTCGGGCTCAGTCCAGACTCACTATGGAGGCAGTGTGAAGGCATTGCAAGGCGTTGAAGGTCAAGTGGCATGGGTTGAAGAGCCGAGTCTTACCTGCGATGTAGGACAAGTCCGCATCCGGGTGGCGGCAGCCGGCCTCAATCGCGCCGATTTATTACAGAAAGCAGGGCTTTATCCGCCGCCACCCGGGGTCAGCCAAGTGCTTGGTCTTGAGTGCTCCGGGGTGATCAGCGAGGTCGGCGCGGGCTCGTCCTGGCAAGTCGGTGACCGGGTCTGCGCCTTGCTGGCCGGGGGCGGCATGGCCGAAGAGGTGGTCGTCGACGGACGGCATGTGCTGCCCGTGCCCGAAGGTGTTTCGCTGATCGAGGCGGCGGCATTGCCCGAGGTGTACGCCACCGTCTGGCTGAATGTGTTTCAACTTGCAGCGCTGAAACCCGGTGAGAAAATTCTCCTGCACGCCGGCGCAAGTGGAATCGGTTCAGCCGCCATTCAGCTGTGCAAAGCCTTCGGCAACCCGTGCTGGGTCAGCGTCGGTTCCGCCGAGCGCCTGGCTTACTGTGAAGCGCTGGGTGCGCAGGGCGGCGTGGTGCGCACCGATGATCTGGAGAGCCTGCGCGACTTCGGGCCGTTCGACGTGATTCTCGATCCGGTGGGCGGCAATTATTCAGCATTGAACCTCAAGCTGATGGCGCTGGACGGGCGTTGGGTGCTGATCGGTTTGATGGGCGGGCGCGAGGCGACACTGGATCTGGCGCAGGTGTTGGCCAAGCGTGTGCAACTGCTCGGTTCAACGTTGCGCAGTCGTGGCGATCAGTTCAAGGCCGATCTGCTCAGTGATCTGGGCCAGCATGTCTGGCCGCTGTTTGCCGAGGGCCGCTTGCGTCCGCAATTGGCCAAAGCGTTTGCGGTGAAGGATGCCGAAGCAGCGTTTGCCGAACTGGCGAGCAATACGGTGGCGGGCAAGTTGGTGTTGGTGATCGATGAGGGTTTGAGCTGACAGCAAAACAAGGTCAAAAGATCGCAGCCTTCGGCAGCTCCAACAGAGGCACGCATTCCAAAAGTAGGAGCTGCCGAAGGCTGCGATCTTTTGCTTTCATTTCCAGAGGTGGATCGGCCAGCCGGATTTTTCCGCGTGCTCGAGTAGCACCGGATCCGGATTGACCACGTGTGGAAAATCCACTTTCAACAGCAGCGGCAAGTCATTGCGCGAATCGGAATAGAAACTCGCGCCCTCGAGGTTTTCTTCTTCGGCGTCCAGCCATTCCAGCAGGCGAGTGATCTTGCCTTCGCGGTAGGTCAACGTGCCCACGGTATGGCCGCTGTAAACGCCGTGCGCGACTTCCAGTTCAATCCCTAGAATCTCGTCGATGCCGAGTCGATCGGCAATCGGTCTGACCAGGTGCGTGCCCGACGCTGAGATCACCAGAATCCGGTCGCCGGCCTTGCGGTGCGCGGCGATGGTTTTGGTCGCGTCGCTGAAGATGATCGGTTCGATAAAGTCTTCAACCCACGGCCCGACTAGGTGCTCGACTTCTTCTGGCGTACGGCCGATCAGCGGTTCGAGGCTGAACGCCATGTAATCTTCCATGCGTAATTTGCCATGGCTGTAGGCGTCCATCAGTTCGTTGTTCTTGCGCATGAACGACTCGGGATCGACCCAGCCCAGGCGCCCCATCTGCTCGCTCCAGAGGGTGGCGCAGTCGCCGTGGATCAACGTTTCGTCCAGATCAAAAATTGCCAGGGCCATCAGTGCAGTTCTCTCTTCAACGTCAGCAAAGTCATCAGGCTACCTCACACAGCGCCGTCGGATCGATGGAAAGTGCCAGGCGCTGTCCGTCGGGATGCAGATCGGCGGCGGAGCGGTTGAGCACATCGACCACCAGTTCCACGCCGCGTGCTTCGACGCGATAGCGAATGACGTTGCCGAGCAGGCTGTGGCTGCGGATCTGCGCGTCGAGTTCGCCGTCAAGGCTCAGTTCGATGGCTTCCGGGCGGATGGCGATGCGGTGGTTGATCGTTCGTTGCAACAGCTTCGACGCAGCCTCGGCGTCGAGCAGGTTGTAGTTGCCGATGAAGCCGGCGGCGAATACATCGACCGGCGCGGTGTAGAGGGTTTCGGCATCGCCACTCTGGACGATCTTTCCCTGATTCATCAGGAAAATCCGGTCCGACATGGTCAGCGCTTCTTCCTGATCGTGGGTGACGAAGATCGTGGTCAGGCCGAGCTCGCGCTGGATCTGACGGATCTGTTCGCGCAAGTGCTTGCGAATCCGAGCATCGAGCGCCGACAGCGGCTCATCCAGCAGCAACAAGCGCGGGCGGGTTACCAGCGAACGGGCGAGGGCGACGCGTTGGCACTGACCACCGGACAGTTGATGCGGATAGCGGCTGGCGAAGTCGTGCAGTTCAACCAGTTTCAACACTTCAGAGACGCGCTTGTGGCTGTCATCGGCGTTGACCTTTTGCATGCGCAGGCCGAAGGCGACGTTCTGTTCGACGGTCATGTTGGGGAATAGCGCGTAGCTTTGAAAGACCATACCGATGCCGCGTTTCTGTGGGCTCAACGGCACGAGGTCGACGCCATCGAGCAAAATCTTGCCGCCATCCACCGGTGTCAACCCGGCGATGCAACGCAGCAAAGTCGACTTGCCGCACCCGGACGGGCCGAGCAGGGTGACGAACTCGCCTTTGTTGATTTCGCAATCGATGTCGCTGAACACCGTGGTGCCGGCGTAACTTTTCTGCAGGTGTTGGACGCTGACGTAGCTCATTCGCTTTTGTCCTTGTTCAAGATGTTGGCGATCCAGGTCAGGACCAGCACGAAAAAGAAATACGAAATGACCAGCGCACTGGTGAAGTGGCCGCTGCTGTTGCGCATGTTGTTCAGGTACACCTGCAGGGTTTCGTAGCGGGTGCCGACGAGGATGTTGGCGAACACGAACTCTCCGAAGAGGAACGAGAAAGACAGTAGCAGCGCCACCATCAGGCCTTTGCGCAGATTCGGCAGCACCACCAGAAACGCCGCTTGAAAAGTGCTGGCGCCAAGCAGTTGCGCGGCGTCCATCAGGTCGCGCAGGTTGATCGCTTGCAGGTTGTTGGTGATCGCGCGGTACATGAACGGCAGCGCCACGGTGAAGTAACAGCCGATCAGAATCCACGGTGTGCCGACCATCGCCATCGGCCCGGAACCGTAGAGCTGCAACAGCCCCACCGAGGACACCACCGGCGGTACCGCGAAGGGCAGCAGGATGAGGATGTTCATCAGCGCATCGAGTTTCGGAAAGTAGTAATGCACGACGAACAGCAACGGCAGGATCAGCACCACCGATAACACCAGCGCGCCGACGCAGACGATCAGCGACTGACCGAATGCATGCAGAAAGCGCGGATCGCTCCACAGCTGGATGTACCACTTGAAGGTGAAACCGCTGGGCAGAATCGTTGCCGACCAACTGCTGGCGATCGAATAGACCAGCGTGCCCAGCAGCGGCAACAACAGGATGGCGAACAGCAGATAGACCACGACGCGGTGGTAGAGGCCGGCCGGCCCGGATTCAGCGCGAAACATGGTAGCTCCTCTTCAACAGCAGTTGATGCACGACGGTGACGATGGTCATCAGCGCCACGAGCACCACGGCCAGGGCGCTGGCCAGGTTCGGGTCAAGGGAAATGTCGCCGGAGACCATTGCCGCAATACGGATCGGCAGAACGTTGAAGTTGCCGGTGGTCAGCGCATAAACCGTGGCGTAGGCGCCGAGGGCGTTGGCCAGCAGGATCACGAACGTGCCGAGCAACGCCGGGGTCAATACCGGCAGGCCGATGTGCCGCCAGAACTGCCAGCCGTTGGCGCCGAGCAGTGCGGCGGACTCGCGCCAGTCCTCCCGCAGAGCGTCGAAAGCCGGGTAGAGGAGCAGCACGCCGAGGGGAATCTGGAAGTAGGTGTAGAGGATGATCAGGCCGGTTTTCGAGTACAGGTTGAAGTCCTGAATGATCCCCGACTGCTTGAGCATGATGGTGATGCTGCCGTTGAAACCGAGCAGGATGATGAACGCAAAAGCCAGCGGCACGCCGGCAAAATTGCTGGTCATGTTGGCGAAGGCATTCACGAAGTTGCGCAGCTTCGAATCGACGCGGCGTAGTGAATACGCACCGAGCACGGCGATGATGATGCCGAATACGCTCGACCAGAAACTGATCTCCAGGCTGTACTGGATCGCCTGCCGATAGAACTTCGAACCGAAGATCTTGCTGAAGTTGGCCAGGCCCCAGCCGGACTCTTCCGATTGCAGGCTGTTGATCATCACCCAGACCAGCGGGGCGATTTCGAAGACGATGAAGAACAGCGCGAAGGGCACCAGACACAGCGCCGCGAGCCATTTACCGCGATTCATGGCATTCACTTGAGCAGCTCCCGGCACACAGGTTTGTCGTGGGGCACGCCGAGCAGTTCGCAGACCGTGCCGCAGATCTCGGTCTGCGTTGGTGTGGCGTCAGGGTTGAGGCTGAACGCCTCGCCGAGGACGAACAGCGGCACCTGACGTTCTTCCTCCAGCAGGCCGTTGTGCGAACGATCGTTGTTCATGCCGTGGTCGGCGGTCACCAGCACCTGGTAACCAGCGTCGAGCCAGGTCTGCAGATAGTCGGCGAGGATGACGTCAGCCGAGCGCGCGCTGTTGCGGTATTGCGCGCTGTCGAGGCCGTGCTTGTGCCCGGCGTCGTCGATGTTCATCGGGTGGATCAGGAGGAAATCCGGCGCATGACGCAGGCGCAGGTTCTCCGCGTCGGCGAACAGGTGCGAATCCGGATAATGGTCGTTCCAGTAGAAATGCCCGTGCTGGATCGGCAATGTCGGATCGTCGGTGTGGCGGTCGCGCGCGGCCACGAACGGTGAGCGGTTATACAACTCGCTGACCCAGTGATACGCCGCAGCGGCGGTTTCCAACCCGGCATCGCGGGCGTAGTGATAGATGCTGCGCTGGTTGGACAAGCGCGAGACATTGTTGTGGACGATGCCGCTTTCGATCGGCGGCACGCCGGTGAGAATACATTCGTAAAGCGGTCGGGACAGGGCCGGCAGTTCGCACTCCAGTTGATAGAGCGCCGCGCGTCCTGCGCCAACATAAGCCTGCAGATGCCCCATGGCGTGACACGCAACCTCGTAGTTGAGGCCGTCGAGCACGACAAGGATGACGTTGTGCTTCATAGGGGCAAGAACTCCGCGAAATTCAGATATTCCGAAATCAACTCAATCCCTTGTGGGAGCGAGCTTGCTCGCGAAGGCGTCAGATCAGCCAACATCAATGTTGAATGAATAACCGCATTCGCGAGCAAGCTCGCTCCCACAGGGATCTTTGTCGGATCAAGCAGTGGGTCAAGCCATCACTTCATTTCTACGATGACTTCTTCGTTCCACTGCTGCGGCAGGGCTTTGGAGGTCTTCTCCCATGCATCGGCGTCCTTGACCGGCGTGACGTTTTTGTATTGCTCGTTCGGCAGCAGTTTGGCTTTCACGTCTTCCGGCAGTTGCAGGTGTTCGGCGCGGATCGGCCGGGCGTTGCCGCGGGCGAGGTTGGTCTGGCCGGCGTCGCTGAAGATGTATTCGCGCGTCAGCTTGGCGGCATTGGGGTTTTTCGCGTACTTGTTGATGATCGTGGTGTAGCCGGAAATCACCGAGCCGTCGGATGGAATCAGCACTACGTAATCATCCGGGTTGGCCATCTTGGCTTTGTAGCTCAGGCCATTGAAGTCCCAGACCACGCCGACTTCAATCTCGCCTTTTTCCATAGTGGCGATGGTCGGGTTGGCCATCGACAGACGACCCTGTTTGGCGAGGTCGGCGAACAACAGCAGGGCAGGCTTGATGTTTTTCTCGTCACCGCCATTGGCCAGTGCGGCAGCGAGGACACCGTTGGCGGCCTGGGCAGCAGTGCTCACGTCGCCGATGGAGACTTTGTATTTACCGGTTTTCAGGTCAGCCCATTTGGTCGGCACGTCGGAGCCGTTCAGCAGCTTCTTGTTGACGATGAAGGCGATGGTGCCGGTGTAGGCCAGTGCCCAGTTGCCGTCCTTGTCCTTGGCCCAGTCCGGAATCTGATCCCAAGTGCTTGGCTTGTACGGTTGCACCACGCCTTGCTTGACCGCGATCGGGCCGAAGGCAGCACCGACGTCGCCGATATCGGCGGTGGCGTTGTCTTTTTCAGCGGCGAACTTGGCGATTTCCTGAGCCGAACTCATATCGGTGTCGATGTGTTTCAAGCCGTAATTCGCAGCCAGATCATCCCAGGTGCCTTTCCAGTTGGCCCAGTTGTCGGGCATGCCGACGCTATTGACGGCGCCTTCCGCTTTCGCAGCGGCTTCGAGGGTTTTCAGATCGGTGTCGGCCGCCATGGCGGCGCTGCACATTGCAATGGTCGAGCCTAACAGTGTTGCCAGGAAAAGCTGTTTCATTCCGAAGCTCCTTGGTCGTGTTCAACGCTGCGATTGCGGTTGGGTTGGTCTAGGTCAGCAATACCTGAGCCAATTTAGGCGGGCTGGATGACATTTTGATGTCGATGGCCTTGTGGCTGATCTTTTCTCCGCCCGGGATTGGCCGTTGCCAAACAAGCGTAGACCATGACGCAGGCCCGATACGCAAGGGACTTGGCCGATGTATTGCAAGCCGTGAAAGCGACCGTTCGGTAGTTTTGTCATCTGTCGGTCATCTGCACTGCCTAGGCTTGCAACATACGAAGGCGCTTTGATCGGCGTTCGTATTTGCCCCGAAACAGTGCTGGTCTAGTCCAGATAGGTAACGTTGATGCGCGATGAGGCAACGAAAGCGGTGACAGCGATTGGCCAGGTGCTGCAGGAGCAGATCGATCATGGTTTGCTGGCGGCCGGGAGCAAGTTGCCCGCTGAACGCAAGCTGAGCGAGCTGTTCGGGACGACGCGGATCACTGTGCGTGAAGCGCTGTTGCAGCTTGAGGCACAGGGGCAGATTTACCGTGAGGAGCGGCGTGGCTGGTTCGTGTCGCCGCCGCGTCTGGCTTATAACCTCATGCAGCGCAGTCACTTCCACGCCATGGTCAGTGCGCAGGGGCGCGAACCTTCGACCGAGGTGATTTCGGCGCGGTTGCAGCCGGCTTCGGCGGCGGTGTGTGCGTGGTTGCAGTTGCCGGCGTTGTCGAGCGTGATTCAGATTTGCCGCTCGCGGCGGATTGATGGGCGACTGGTGTTGTATGTCGAGCACTACCTGAATCCGCAGTTTTTTCCGGGGATTCTTGAGTTTGATCTGAATCAGTCGATCACCGAGTTGTATGCGCGGCATTTCGATTTGCACTATGGGCGGGTGCGGTTTGAGATTGTGCCTACGTCTTTATCTGTCGATGCGGCGGCGGCTTTGCGGGTGTCGGTGGGGAGTCCGGGATTGAGGATTGCTCGGGTCAATTATGATCAGCATGGGCGGCTGATTGATTGTGATCTGGAGTTTTGGCGGCATGATGCGATTCACGTAGGGGTTGATGTGGTTTGATCTTCTGGTCGCTGCGCTCCCACAGTCACCTCCCTCTCTACTTGCCCACCGCCGCATTCCCATACAGATAATCCGTCGCCAACGACGCCAGTGTCCTCACCCCAACCACCAGCGCCGACTCATCCACAAAGAACCCCGGATTGTGATTCGGCGCGGCTTTGCTCATGTCCTGGTCCCTCGGGGTCACTCCAAGAAACACAAACAGTCCCGGCGCTTCCTTGGCGAAGAACGAGAAATCTTCCGCCCCACCCACCAGCGGTCCCTGCACCACATCATCCTTGGCCGCCCACTTCAATGTCGGCAGCATTTTCTCGGTTAGTGCAGGGTTGTTAATCGTCGGGTCGTATTTTTCGATGATGGTGACGTCGGCTTTGGCGCCGCCGCTTTCGGCGATTTTCTCGATGGTCTGGCGTACGTCGCTGTGCAGTTTCTGGCGGATGCCGTAGTCGTAGGAGCGGATCGTGCCGGTCATGTCGAGTGATTCGGGGATGATGTTGTAGCGGGTGCCGCCGTTGATGGTGCCGATGCTGACCACCGACGGGTAAGAGGAAATGTCGGTGCGGCGGCTGACCACGGTCTGCAGGCCGACGATGGTTTGCGCGCCGACGGTGATCGGATCGATGCCGTCCCAGGGGCGGCCGGCGTGGGTTTGTTTGCCGTGGATCTTGATGCGCAGGTCGTCGGAGCTGGCCAGGGTCGGGCCGGGGCGGTAGGCGATCTGGCCGGCGGGGACGCCGGCCCAGACGTGCAGCCCGAACACTGCGTCTGGTTTCGGCGATTTCATTACGCCTTCCTCGACCATCATCTTCGCGCCCCAGGTGTTTTTGCCGTCGGGAATGAAGTCGCTCGGGCCTTCTTCGGCGGGCTGGAAGTAGAACACCACGGTGCCGGGCAGGGTGTCGCGCATGCCCGTCAGAATTTTCGCTGCGCTGAGCAGGATTGCGGTGTGGGCGTCGTGGCCGCAGGCGTGCATGACGTCGACTTCCTTGTCGAGATACGTGCCTTTGGCTTTCGAAGTGAACGGCAAGTCGGAGACTTCCTTGACCGGCAGCGCGTCCATGTCGGCGCGCAGGGCCACGGTCGGGCCGGGCAGGGCGCCTTTCAGCACGGCTACAACGCCGGTGCGGGCGACGCCGGTTTTCACTTCCAGGCCCATGGCTTGCAGCTGTTTGGCGACCAGTTCAGCGGTGCGTTTTTCAGTGTTGCCAAGTTCTGGATGAGCGTGAAGGTCGCGGCGGGTTTCCAGCAGCTCCGGCTCGAGCTTCTGCGCCTGCTCGGCGATGCGCGTGCGGGCGCTGTCCATCGTCGCGGCACTGGCGTGGCTGGCGACCAGGGTGAGCAAAAGGGTCTGGGCAATGCGCGTCAGTTGCATGGGCTTCTCCTTGATTATTGTTGTGGGCTTCCTTGCCTGTGACAAAGGCTTTGCACGCAAGTGCGATCGAGTCAGGAAAGCGCTATGCGCTTCGACAGATTTACGTTTGAGCATAAGTTATCAGCGAAAACTCCTACCGCTTTATCAGTTCCGTCCGGCGTGACAGATAAAACGCGGGCGATAACCATGTACCGCACCGCACAACATCTATTTCCATAAATTTCTCCAGGTACCGGTCACGTTATTGGCTGTTTGAGGGTAACGGGTCAGTGCGACAAAACTATTGTCCATGGAGGACTTATAAATGCAGCGTAATGGAATAACGCTTCCGCCGATTGTTGTGCGTCCGGATAAACAAGATGAATATTTACATTATTTAGGTGCAGGGGACGGCTCGGGACCAGGCATTAACTTTGCGCCGTTGGGTGAAATACTCGATATGGAAAGTATCTACAAAGATACTTCCAGAAATATTGCTCAAGTCATCGAACATGAACTGGCAGAAGTGCGGGCAGCAGGCGACCAAAGTGTATTGCCGCCTTTGGATGCGCTGGCGCGGGAGATGCGATTCAGGGAGTCGCTGACGACACGAAAATTCAATGCGTTTTTCGTGGCGAGAGACGTTGCCATTCAACGTTTCAGTCATGCCCAAATTGAAACGTTTTTTAACGGTGGCCGGTTACCGCAGGTAAATCGGCGAGGCAGTAGTGTCAGCGTTCGGCAGGCCTATAGCGCCTTGTTCAATGCCAAGTTGTTGGTCGAAGGCATCAACTTGTTGAACAGCCAGTCGGCCACGGTCAAGGGCATGATTGCCGTGGTGCAAGCGCAGGAAGCCGAGCGGATCGCTCAGGAGCAGGCGCGGTTGGCGGCGGAACACGCCAGGCAGGTTGCACAGGAACAGGCCCGCGTTGCTCAGGAGCAAGCGCGGCGGCTGGCGGAGGAGCTGGCGCGGCAGGCCGCCGCCGATGAAATCAGGCGGCTCGAAGAGGAACAGGCCCGTTTGGCGGCTGAGGCACTAGAGCGCAAGCGTGCCGAGGAACAGGCAGCGCTTGAGGCTGAGGCCGAAGCACGCAGGGTTGCTGAGGAAAAGCGCCGGCAGGACACCTCCGGTGGGCACAGTAGCCTGTTGCGCTTTCAGGGCAATACCAGCCACGCCCAACTGGTATTTGCGACGTCCGCTGGTGCGGTCGCGATTGCCGACAACCTGATGGCGGGTTTTGCCGCCTCGATTCGCTCGGCGGTGGCCGGTTTATCGGGGCTGGCTGCTGGCACGGCGTCCGGTCTGATGGTGGGGGTAAGTGCGTTTGTCTACTCCCCGGTGTTGGGCAATGGGGAATTGCCTGAACGCTTTCTGCTCAGCCTCCCACTGGCAGATCTGCTGCCCGGTCAACTGCCTGATCTGGACAGGCTGGCAAGCGAAAGGGCACGACTGAATCTGCCGGTGCGTTTGAGCGCCCGGCCGCTGACGGGCTCTCTCGCCGAACTGCTTGTCGTTCCGGTAGCGGGGACAAAACGGCCTTCTGGCGTTCGCGTGGTTGCAGCTGGTTTCAACGCAGGGAACAACACTTACAGCGCGACGCTCACTGACATCCCGCCGACAACCGCGGTCTGGACTCCCGCAGTAACGCCGGCAGACAGTTCAACGCTGTTCCCCATCGAGAATCCGTCCCCACCGCGATATATCGGCGGCAACCTCGTGCCGATTGAAGGACGGATCGACGCTTACCCAGGGCGGGGCAACATTCGTTTCGACGACTTCATTCTGGTCTTCCCACCGGAATCGGGTCTGCCACCGCAGTACGTCATGTTCCGGGATCGACGCAATGATCCAGGGGTGGCGAGTGGTCATGGAGCGCCGGTTGCGGGTGGATGGCTAGGGGCTGCTGCGCAGGGTGATGGGGCGCCAATCCCATCGCACATTGCTGATCAGTTACGGGGTCGTCAGTTCAACAGTTTCAGAGCATTCAGAGAAACATTCTGGAAAGCTGTTTTCAATGACGAAAAACTGGCTGACTTATTTAATGAAACAAGTTTGAACGAAATGAAAAAGGGCAAAGCCCCGATAGTTAGAATGAACGATTCAGCAGGAGCAAGAGTGAAATACGAACTGCATCATAAGGTCGGCTTGGCCGAGGGAGGGGATTTATATAATGCTGACAACATAAATATCGTTACCCCGAAGGCGCATGTTGAAATTCATAAAGGGCTTTGATATGAGATCGATACAGGATATGAGAGAGGAAGATTTTCTCGAGTTTGTCAGGAAAATACATGATTCCGGGTTTACTACAGAAAAGCAGCAAATTGCTGCCATTCTTGAGTTCTGCCGGCTAGTTGAACATCCATCTGGTTACGATTTGATTTACTACCCAGAGGAAGGTAAGGATGGGCCTGAAAATGTTGTCTTGGAGGTAAAAAACTGGCGTTCCGCTAATGGCAAACCTGGTTTCAAGGCCAGATAAAGCTAGCCCCCTATTGGTATTACCTGCCAATAGGGGGCCATCTCTGTTCAGCTTTCCTTTTTGATTTCCACCCCAGGCGTAATCACCTGCACACTCATCCGCGGCGTCGCCAGATCCAGCCCCGCCTCATCCAGTTGCCTTTTCAGCGACAAATTGAACGCCCGGGAAACTTCCCACTGCTTGATCGGCGCAGTCTTGAACCGTGCGCGCAAAATCGCGCTGCCGGACTCGAAACTTTCCACACCCTGAATCTCCAGCGGCGACCAGATGTTACGGCGTTGTAGCGGATCGCTGCGCATCTTCTGGCCGACGTCGCGCATCAGTTTGATCGCGTCGTCGATTTCCATGTTGTACGGCACGGCGACGCGGAAGATGGCGTAGCCGAATTCCCGCGAGTAGTTCTTGATGCTTTTGATTTCGCTGAACGGGATGGTGTGGACGATGCCGTCGATGTCGCGCAGGCGCACGGTGCGGATGGTCAGACCTTCGACGGTGCCGAGGTGGCCGCCAACGTCGACGTAATCGTCGATGGCCAGCGAGTCTTCGATGATGATGAACAGGCCGGTGATCAGGTCGGCGACCAGCGACTGCGCGCCGAAACCGATGGCCAGACCGATCACGCCGGCACCGGCCAGCAGCGGCGTGACGTTCATGCCCATGTTCGCTAGGGCGACGATCAGCGCGATGATGAAAATCGCCACGAACAGCACGTTGCGGATCAGCGGCATCATCGTCTGCGCCCGCGCATTCGCCAGGCCTTTGCGCGAGCGGGTGAGGGCGTGGTGCACGGCGGTGTCGGCGAGGATCCAGATCAGCCAGGAGAAAATCAGCGTGCCGATCAGGCTGAACAGTTTGACGCTGATGTCATGGCCATCGCCTTCGGCGAACGCGATCAGCGAATGGCCCCAGACGCGCAGGCCCAGTTCGATGAAGATCAGCCACACCAGCAAATGCGTCAGGGTGTAGAAGAAGTTTTTCAGTCGCTCCGAATACAGCGCATGGCGTTTCGGCCCGCGTTGCGGTTTCAGCGAATGGCGGCGCACGAGGCCGTTGATAACCATGCACAACACCAGCAGCACCGTGCAGATCAGCGACTGCCGCAGCGCGGTGCTGGTGTCGCCGGCGGAGACAAACGTGGCAAACAGCGAGATGCCGACCAGCACCAGTGCCGGCACGTACCAGAAGGTGCCGAGGATTTCGATGGTGTCGCTGAGGGCGCGGCGGGTCAGGCGCCGCGACAGCGGTTGGTTGCGGATCAGGTGTGCGATCGGTCGGCGGAATCGCAGAATGAACAGGCCGGTCGACAGCGCCGCGAGCACATTGGCAGTGGTCGCGGCGGTGTGCGCCAGATGCACGCCCAGGCTCTCGACCAGACGCGGATCACTCAGCGCTTCACCAAACGCGGCGAAGCTGCCGATCAGCCACAGCGGCCGAAACGCCTGATGACGCAGAATGTACAGCGCGCGATGGCGGTGCGGGCCATCGAGCAGGGAGAAGGCGATCACGCAGATCGCCGAAAAACAGGTGCCGACCACCAAGGCATAGGCCAGCACCATCGCCAGGCTTTTGCCCAGTGACGACGGCAGCACGTAGCTCATGTACACCGTCATCACCAATGCGATCAGCCACGGCCCGAGCTTGCGCAGGGCAAAGCGCAGCATGTCGAGGGCCTTGGGGTGTTGCGGCAGTTCTTCGGTGAGGCCGAAGCGCAGACGCACGCGGTGGCTGAGCCAGATCAGCGCGGCGGCGAGCAGACTCCAGACCATCAGGATCACCGCGAAACCGAAGATGATCGGCAGCCATTCATTGGCCGGCAGCAGCTTGCTGGTCAGTTCGTCCTTGGCCAGATCGAATTCGTTGGACCAGCGGGTAATCGGGCTGTCGGCGCCGGAAAACTGTTTTTCGAAGCTGGCGAGGGTGCCGCCGATCAGGCCCAGCACGCCTTCTTCGGGGGTGGTCTGAGCTTTCTTCGTGGCGTCGCGCAGCTTCTTCAGATCACTGAGCAGCTGCGCGCGTTGCTTGTCGTTTTCCAGCGACTTGATCACTTCGTCCAGGGACTGGCCGAGGGGTTCCACGGCTTCAGGCTGCGGTTTGGAAGTGTTGAGCAGGCCGGGCAGACCGACTGCCTGGGCGGGCGCCAGCGGCAGCAGCGTCATCAGGCAGACAAGCAGCAGACCGGGCAAAGCAAAAAGACGAGCAAACACCAGAAGACAACCTCGCGATAGGCGGATGCGCTGGAGTGTACGAGGCCCCTTGGCGCAATGCGAGCCGGGCGCGGTCATTCGTTGAGTTTGGCGAGGATCTTGTAGACCACCGTGGCGAGGATCATCAGCATACCGATCCACATGGCGAACACCCCGGCGTTCTTGTCGCGGAAGTTGAAGCCGATGGCCAGCAGGATCATTCCGCTGAGGATGGGAATGAGCATGGCGTGGAAGGAGGACATCGAGATCATGGAGACTGCCTTGTCTGTAGAGGATTCTTGCAGTCTAGGCGGGTTTTCGAGGCAGGGTGTGATGTGGCTCAGGAATGCATCAGGCCGAGAGGATTCTGCTGTCTGCACAGGCGCTTTCGCGAGCAGGCTCGCTCCCACAGGTTGATTGGCATTCCAAGGGGAGATGACTGGCTCCCACAATGAAATGCAGTTCAATTGCGGGAGCGAGCCTGCTCGCGAAGCTTTTCAGCCTTTATGGCAATTCACGACTGGCATAAAACGCGCTGAGCACTTTGACCAGATGCGCCAGGTCATGGCTGCCGCACAGTTCGCGAATCGAGTGCATGGCAAAGGTCGGCAGGCCAATGTCGACGGTGCGCACACCCAGATGGCTGGCGGTGATCGGGCCAATGGTCGAACCGCAGCCCATGTCGCTGCGCACCACGAAGCTTTGCACCGGGACTTCTTCGGCCATGCACAGATGGCGGAAGAAGCCGGCGGTCTCGCTGTTGGTGGCGTAGCGCTGGTTGCTGTTGACCTTGATCACCGGGCCGGCGTTGAGTTTCGGGCCATGGTTGGCATCGTGCTTGTCCGCGTAGTTGGGATGCACGCCGTGGGCGTTGTCGGCCGACACCAGCAGGGATTTCTGGATGGTGCGCACGAACTCGTCGCCTTCCGGCAACAGGCGGCGCAGGGTTTGTTCGAGCATCGGGCCGTCGGCACCGCACGCCGAGCAGGAGCCGACTTCTTCGTGGTCGTTACAGACCAGCACGCAGGTTTCGTCGGTTTCGGCGGTGAGCAACGCTTGCAGGCCGGCGTAGCAGGACAGCAGGTTGTCCAGACGCGCACCGGCAATGAAATCGCCGTTCAGGCCGATCACCGCCGCGCTTTGCGTGTCGTAGAAACTCAGCTCGTAATCCAGCACCACGTCGGCGTTCAGGCCGTGTTCGCGGGCCAGTTGATCAGTGAGCACGGCGCGGAAATCGACGCGCTCGTCACCGGCGAATTGCGCCAGGATCGGCGGCAGTTCGGTCTGCGCGTTGATCGCCCAGCCCTGGTTGGCTTCACGGTTGAGGTGAATGGCCAGGTTGGGAATGATCGCGATCGGTGCCTTGAAGTCGATCAACTGGCTCTCGACCTTGCCGTCACGGCGGAAGGTCACGCGGCCGGCGAGCGACAGATCGCGGTCGAACCACGGCGCCAGCAGCGCGCCGCCGTAGACTTCGACGCCCAGCTGCCAGAAGCCCTGACGTTGCAGTTCCGGTTGCGGCTTGACCCGCAGGCACGGGCTGTCGGTGTGAGCGCCGACCAGACGGATACCGTCGTGCAGTGGCGAGTTGCGGCCCATTTTGATCGCGACGATCGAGGAGTCGTTACGGGTGACGTAATAGCGGCCGTTGGCCTCGGTGGACCATGGCTCGCGCTCGTCGAGGCGCACATAACCGGCGGCCTCCAGACGCTGAACGAGGCTGGCGGTGGCGTGGAACGGGGTAGGGGAGGCCTTGAGAAAGTCGATCAGGCCCTGGTTCAACTCTGCGCGCATAAGAAACTCCAGACAGCAATGGGCGGCAGTTTAACGCATCACTCGGCGCCATTGGGCAAGTGGTTTGCGCAAGCACGCTCAGGAGTGCTGATCGATGCGCTTGCGCAGGTAGGCGATGATGGCTTGTTGATCATCCTTTCTGGCGGGTTTCGGCAGGTGCTTCGGCCAGCCCTTGCCGCTGCCGAAGAAGGCCTTTTGCGCAACGCTGTCCCAACGCAGGATTTCCCGCGACGCCGATTCCCACCATTCGTGACGGCAGATCTCGTAATACGGGTGGGCAGGTGCAGCACTGCCGAACAGCAATGCCCGGCCGACTTTCTTCATGCCGCCGCGCTTTTTGCGCAGCTTCCACTTGATGCGCAGGCGCTGCCAGGTCGAGGGGACGGGCTTGCTGCGCGGAACCTCGGTGCACAGCGCTGGCAGTTCGGGGTGGAAAGCCTCGCCATGGCGGGCGAAAAAGTGTTTCTGCATGGCGTGGAAGAAGTTTTTGTCGGCGAAGTAGTGATAGACGAATTTCTTCGCTTCCTGGATCGGTTGGTCGCGCATGGCGAACGACAGTGCAATCTGTTCGATCGTATGGATGTCGAACGGGCCCTGCGTCCACTCATCGATCAGCCGGATCGACTTGTCCAGCAGCGCTGAATCGCCATCGGTGACGCCGCACAAGCCACTGTTGTAGAGCTTGAAGCTGTTCGCCGACGAAATCCCGTGGACTTGCAGGCAGTGCGCGAGTTTTTCGTAGTCTGCCCGGTTACAGACGTAACTCCAGTCGTATTCGAAGCGGTCCATCACGTAACGGCCGGGCGTGATCATGCTGAACAGCCGGTGCGGCGAATCAAGAAACAGCGTGTCGGTATCGACGAACAGGGTTTTTTCGGCGAGTGTAAGGCCCAGCGCAATGGCGCACGCTTTGCGGCGGTGGTGGTAGCCGTTTTCGCCCTGCCACTGGATCAGGGTCTGCTCGCTCAAAGTGACGGTATCGACCGGCCAGCCGGCATAGTCCTGCGGACGATCAGTCAGCACTCGGATGCACAGTGATTCACCTGGCTGCAGCTGTGCCAGGGCGGTGAGGATGCTGAATTTCGCCTCGCGCCGATAAACGTCTTTGTCACCATAGATCAGGTAGAGCAACTGGTGCGGCACTTTTTCCATGGGGGGGAAGGCTTCGCGCATAAGCGGCTCCATACGGCGGGGGGCGCGAGTCTACCGTATTGCTCCGCTGATTTGCAGGCCGGGCACTTGCTTCAAAGTGTTGCCGGGGTGGGCGTCAACCGGTGATCAGTCTGCCACTGAGGAAGACTTCTCGGCGCTGCTTGCGACCGACGTATTCATGTTTGCTCAACTGATAGACCGCCTCGAACCTGTCTCTCGATAGACCGGGCAGCGCGCTGAGATATTGATCTACCAGGCGATCGTAGGCGGCTTCGGTGATGAATTTGTAGATATCCCGACGATAGAAGAAGCCGAGTTGAAAACCGAGTGTTTCACTTGGGTGCGCGGTCGGGCCTGCGAAGCAGTTTTCAAAGTCGATGGCTTTGAGTGGCCTTTGCGTTTGCTCGGGCACCATGATGTTGCCCACCCAGAAATCCATGTGAGTGATGTTCTTGCTGGCGAGCGAGCTGAGCAGTTGAAACGCGTCGAGGATAAAGGTCTCGATGTTTTCGGGATTGCGTCTGATGCACTCCGCCCCATCCATATGGCCTTCGAGCAGGTGAGTCAGGAGGAAAAATTCCTCGGTCAGGCCGAGTCTGCTGCGGGTATAGCCATAGCCCTTCAGCGCAGGCATCTCCACGCCCCGGCGCTGAGCTTCAAAGGAATTCATCAGTTCTTCGAGAGGCCAGTCGAAGCGCCCGTTGCGTTGCGGTTTGTTCAGGCTCACCCGCACCTTTGCCTTGAACGTGTCCAATGGCTGGACCTTGGCAAATAGTGGTGTTTCACAGGACGATAACGGTGCGCTGGCTCGGGTCAGTTTGCGCGCGCGGCGTTTTTTAATGAGCTGCTCCAGGGCCTGGCGTGCCTGGATGCTGGGTGCTTCGCTCAGGTGCAGGGTGGTGTTACCGAATGCGCACACAATGGGGTATTCGGATTGAAGTGTTTTGCTGCAGAACACGGAAGAGGCCTCCTGCCTGATATCGAAGTGCTATGATTTTATATTTGATTACAATTTTATGACAGTTCTTTACGTCAATCTATTGCCGGTGGAATTCTGGCAGGACAAAAAAAGCCCTTCGCAAGGAAGGGCTTTCAAAGTATTTACGCATTTCAGAATGGCGCCGGGCACTCGAAGCGCAGGCGTTCGCCGGTTTGCGGATGAGTGAAGCTGAGCATGCTCGCGTGCAGGCACAGACGTGGCCAGGCCGCCAGCGCTTGCTCGTGGGCGTAGAGTCCGTCACCGAGCAGCGGATGGCCGATCGACAACATGTGCACGCGCAGTTGATGGGAGCGACCGGTAATCGGTGTCAGTTCGACGCGGCACCAGTCGCCGCACCGTTCCAGCACCTTCCAGAACGTCAGCGCATGTTTGCCGAATTCGTGATCGACCACATGCCGTGGTTTGGTCGGCGGATCGTAGCGAAGGGGCAGATCGATGCTGCCGCTGTCCAGTTCCGGCTGACCCCAGGCCAAAGCGGTGTAGGCCTTTTCGGTTTCGCGATCATGAAACTGCCGCGACAGCTCGCGATGGGTGTCGGCATCCCGGGCCAGCAGGATGATGCCCGAGGTTTCCCAGTCCAGACGATGGACGATGCGCGCTTCCGGGTAGCCGTTTTCCTGCAAGCGGGTAATCAGGCAGTCCTTGTTGTCGTCAGCGCGACCGGGCACCGAGAGCAGCAGGGTCGGTTTGTCGACCACCAGTACGGCGGCGTCCTCATGGATGATGCGGATGTTGGACAGCGGCATTAAAACAGCCTCGTAACAAATGCCAACGGCGGTTCAGGACCATTCCACTGGGGAATGGCCCTGAACCGCCGTCATACCTGCCGGATCGACTCAGCGATCGGGCAGGGTGATGTTGAGTTCCAGAATCGAGCAACTGCCCTGGCTTTCCAGTGCAACATGTACGTCGTCGTTGCCGATGTTGACGTACTTGCGGATCACGTCGACCAGTTCCTTCTGCAAGGCTGGCAGGTAATCCGGCGTGCTGCGCTGGCCGCGCTCATGCGCCACGATGATCTGTAGACGCTCTTTCGCTACCGAGGCGGTACTTGGCTTTTTGTTGGCACGAAAGAAGTCAAAAAGGTTCATTACCTACCTCCAAACAGGCGCTCGAAGAATCCCTTCTTCTCGACATCGAGGAATCGGTGGGCTTTTTCTTTGCCCAGCAGGCGGTCGACGGTATCGCTGTAAGCCTGACCGGCATCGCTCTGGTCGTCGAGAATCACCGGCACGCCCTGGTTGGAAGCCTTGAGCACCGCCTGGGATTCCGGGATGACGCCGAGCAGGGTCACCGAGAGAATTTCCTTGACGTCTTCAACGCCAAGCATCTCGCCCTTCTCGACACGCTCCGGGTGGTAGCGAGTGATCAGCAGGTGTTCCTTGATCGGGTCTTCGCCACGTTCGGCGCGGCGCGATTTGCTCGCCAGCAGGCCGAGCATGCGGTCCGAGTCACGTACCGAGGACACTTCCGGGTTGGTCACGACGATCGCTTCATCGGCGAAGTACATGGCCAGGTGCGCACCTTTCTCGATGCCCGCCGGGGAGTCGCAGACGACGAACTCGAATTGTTCCTTGAGCTCCATCAGGACTTTTTCCACGCCTTCGACGGTCAGCGCGTCTTTGTCGCGGGTCTGGCTGGCCGCCAGTACGTAGAGGTTTTCCAGGCGCTTGTCTTTGATCAGTGCCTGTTGCAGGTTGGCTTCGCCGTTTACCACGTTGACGAAGTCATACACCACGCGGCGCTCGCAACCCATGATCAGGTCGAGGTTACGCAAGCCCACGTCGAAGTCGACGATCACTGTTTTGTGGCCGCGCAGAGCGAGACCGGTACCGATAGCGGCGCTGGTGGTGGTCTTACCCACACCACCCTTGCCGGATGTAACCACGAGAATCTTGGCCAAGGTGTTTCACCCCTAAGGAAGAAGGACTGTTCAGCCCCTGAAAAACATCTCTTGAAAACTACTGCAGTCGGACAGCCTTGGCTGGAATTTGGCTTTGGGCCTTTTTCCTACTTCGTTTGAGCCGTTTTCGCTACGTTTTAGAGATGCTTGGAAAATGCGGCAGTATCCGTTAAAGCCGAATGATGTTCAACACGTCGCCTGACAGGCTGACCTGGACGCCCGAGCCCCACATCGGATCGCGACGCAAATCCTCGGAGACCTTGTAATGACCGGCGATGGAGATCAGTTCAGCGCTCAATTGCTGACAGAAAATCCGTGCCTTGGTGTCACCTTTGACGCCGGCCAGCGCACGGCCGCGCATCGGGCCGTATACATGGATGTTGCCATCTGCAAGAAGTTCCGCCCCCGGACTGACCGAAGAGACCACGACCAGATCGCCACCCTGGGCATATATCTGTTGGCCACCACGTACTGGCGTGGTGATTACGCGGGTCGGTTTGACGCTCGGCTCAGGCGGCTTTTCCGGCTTCTTTTTGACTTCGGCTTCCGGCGTCTCCAGCGGGCGCTCGCGGGCGCCGGAGGGCGGCAGCACGGGGATGTCGATGGCGATGGCAGCGGCGATGTCTTCGATGCGGCTGGCACGAATGGCCAAGGTACGCAGGCCGTGCTGACGGCAGACGCGCATCAGCCCCGGCAGATCAACCGCGCCTTGGTTCGGCGGCAGTTTGTCCAGCGCCAGGACCAGCGGTGCATTGCTGAAAAAATTCGGCGCCTGGGCGACTTTGGCGGCCAATTGCCGATCGAGGCTTTCGAGGTCGTTACGGGCCAGTTCCAGCACAGTGATGGCCAGCATGCTGCCCTTGAGCTGGAATACGGGATCTTGGTCTAACGGGTCGGTTTGGCTCATGTCGGCATACAACGGCTTGTCACTAAAAGTGCCGAGACTTATAACGAGAACGCCCGCGAGCCGCAAGCCGGGTCGAACGATGTAGAATGCGCGGCCACTGTATTTACGGAAGCTTTAATGGATCGCCCGCGTTTTCGAAAAGCATATCTTGCTCCGCGCTTCTGGCCGCTCTGGTGCGGCCTGGGGCTTTTGTGGCTGATCGTGCAGCTGCCGTATCCGGCGCTGCTGACCATCGGTCGAGTTTTGGGCGCGTTGATGTATCGCGTCGCCAGCGACCGGCGAACCATCGCCCGGCGCAATCTGGAATTGTGCTTCCCGGAAAAATCCGCCGCCGAGCGCAAACGCCTGCTCAAGGAAAACTTCGCCTCTACCGGCATTGCCTTTTTTGAAATGGCGATGAGCTGGTGGTGGTCGCGCGAGCGTCTGGCGAAACTGGCCCACGTCGAAGGCCTTGAACATCTGCAGAAGGCCCAGCGCGAAGGCAAAGGCGTGATCCTCATGGCCGCGCATTTCACCACGCTGGAAATCGGCGCGGCGCTGCTCGGCCAGCAGCACACCATCGACGGCATGTACCGCGAACACAAAAATCCCTTGTTCGACTTCGTCCAGCGCCGTGGCCGCGAGCGGCACAATCTCGATTCGCTGGCGGTGGAGCGCGATGACGTACGCGGCATGCTCAAACTGCTGCGCTCGGGACGGGCGATCTGGTATGCGCCGGATCAGGATTACGGCGCCAAGCAGAGCATCTTCGTGCCGCTGTTCGGCATTCAGGCCGCCACCGTCACTGCGACGACCAAGTTCGCGCGCCTGGGCAAAGCGCTGGTGGTGCCGTTCACTCAGGAACGTCTGGCCGACGGCAGTGGTTATCGCCTGGTGATTCATCCGCCGCTGGAAGACTTCCCCGGCGAGAGCGAGGAGGCCGATTGCATCCGCATCAATCAGTGGGTCGAGAGCGCTTTGCGTGCCTGCCCCGAGCAATATCTATGGGCGCATCGGCGCTTCAAGAGTCGCCCGCCGGGTGAGCCGAAACTTTATCCCAAGCGTCGTTGATTCACCCGTACTGACAAGCACTGTGGAGTGTTGCGATGAGTCCTGTTGAACCGGTCACAGGTTTGATTCTTTCCGGCGGCGGGGCTCGGGCGGCTTATCAGGTCGGGGTGCTGGCGGCGATTGCCGAGTTGCTGCCGGTCGGCGCGGACAATCCGTTTCCGGTGATCGTCGGCACCTCGGCCGGGGCGATCAATGCGGTCAGCCTGGCCAGTGGCGCCACGGATTTTCGCGCCGCCATCGAACGCCTGACCCAGTTCTGGCAGGGCTTTCGCAGCCACCGCGTGTTGCGCAGCGACTGGCCTGGAGTCATCCATCAAGCCAGCCGCTTCGTCAGCCACAGCCTGCTCGGTCTCGGTCGACAGATGCCGGTGGCGCTGCTCAACAGTTCGCCGCTGCGCGAACTGCTCGAGGAAAAACTGCACCTGCCCGGCATCGCCGAATCCATCGCGCGCAAGCAATTGCATGCGGTGGCGGTGACCGCGTTCGGCTACGAATCGGGGCAAGCGGTGACGTTCTATCAGGGCGGCGGCACCATCGACGCCTGGCTGCGGCACCGCCGCATTGGCGTGCCGACGCAATTGTCGGTCGATCACCTGTTGGCCAGTTCGGCGATCCCGCTGTTGTTCGCGCCGGTGAAAATCGGCGAGGAATATTTCGGTGACGGCGCAGTACGCCAGTCGGCGCCGATCAGCCCGGCGCTGCATCTGGGTGCCAGTCGCGTGCTGGTGGTGGGCGTCAGCGGCAACCCGCGCGGCGTTGATCCGCAGCAGCCGCTGGAGCGCGCCTACAGCGGCCAGCAACCGACGCTGGCGCAGATCGGCGGGCATATGCTCAACAGCACGTTTATCGACAGTCTGGAAAGCGATATCGAGTTGCTGCAGCGTCTGAATCAGTTCAGTCATTTGCTCCCGGCCGGCACACCCACTCGTGCACTGGGTGTGGCGCCGGTGGAGGTGCTGGTGATTGCCCCAAGTCAGCCGATCGACGAAATCGCCGCGCGGCATCGCCAGGAACTGCCAGCAGCGTTGCGTCTGTTTCTGCGCGGTCCGGGGGCGACGAAGACGAGCGGGGCGGGGGTGCTCAGTTACCTGCTGTTCGAGGCGGGGTATTGCAGCGAGTTGATCGAGTTGGGGCGGCGGGATGCGCTGGCCAAGCGCGAGGAGCTGTGCCGGTTTTTGCGGATATCTGAAGCGGTGGCTCCTTCCTGAAATTACGGTGAGCCTGTTCGCGAGCAAGCTCGCTCCCACAGGGTTTTGCATTGAATGCGCAATTTGCAGTCAACATAGAACCACCGTGGGAGCGAGCTCGCTCGCGAAGGCGTCGGGGAGGACGCCGCCGGGTCAGAAGTGGAACTTGACCAGGAAGCTCGTGGTGCTCTGATCGGTCTTGAAGTACTGGCTGTCCTTGATCCCGTACTTGTCCGACCAGTAGTCGTACTCGACACCGACATACAACTGCTTCTCGCCGAAATTCAGCGCCTTGCCCAGGTCGTATTTGACCTGCGGGTTGAAGTGCAGGTTGGCGTGGTAATCGCCTTTGGAGTTGGAGTCGTTGTCGACCACCCAGTCCATGAAGCCGTCGATGAGGATGTTCGATTTGCCCACCGGAATGGTGTAGGACCACACCGGGGTGATCTGCCAGACATTGTCACCGGCGCGTGCGCCCTGGGTGTGACGCTGGTAGAAGTTCAGCTGGAAGTAGTCGAAGCCTGGAATCGCCAGGTCGAAGCCCGGACCGATCAGGTACGACTCGGTATCGCCTTCACCGAACTCGTAGGTCATGGCCAGCAACACGTCAGTCACCGGGCCGAAGGCCAGTTTCTGATCGAAGATCTTGCCGAACGACAGGCGCGGGCTGAGCTCGCCGTAGTAGGTGTTGGAGCCGACGCCGCCATCATCCTTGCCGTTGTAGAAGATCTTGTCGATGAACAGGAAGTTGTCCCCATACTTCCAGGCATCGGCGTGCTCGAAGGTCACGGTCTGCTGAATGCGCGGGTTGACCTGGAAGTCCTTGCCATACAGGTAGGTCAGGCTGTTGTTCTGCCACTGCAGCAGGCCTTCGGCCATCGCCTGGCCGCCGGCGAACATCGATCCGGCCAGCATCAGGCTGGTGCACATACGTTTCATTCGGTTGCTCCCAAAGTAGGTGTTCCACGTTATTTTTTTAAGTTCGGCGCTCTGATGTGGCGCCTTTTTTCGTACCGCAGATTTCATCCGATCGGTCAGCTTTGAATGCTGGTAGCAAAAGCTGCGCCAAGGCTTTCGAAAAACCAAAAAACGCCCGTTCGGCTGCTGAAAAACAGTCGACGAGCGTGTTTTCGGGATGCCTCAGGACTGACCGCAGCCGGGATAAGTTGGCTTTTCGGTCAGAAATTGAATTCGGGCTTTTTTTTAGAGCGAATTCGGAAGGCCGCGGAGAATACTGACTCCTCGGCCAAGGCTCAAGTGCTCCGCAACAGAGCACCGACGACAGGCATGGCGCACGGTTGCGGGCCATTTCAGAAGTGCACCTTCAGCAGCAGGCTGGCAGTGTTCTGGTTGGTATCGAACGAGTGGCTGTTTTCGATGCCGTATTTGTTCTTCCAGTAGCTGTACTCAGTGCCGACGTATACCTGTTTCTGGCTCCAGCCCATGGCTTTGCCGAGGTCGTATTTGATCTGCGGATTGATGTGCAGGTTGGCGTGGTAGGTGCCGCGTGAGTTTTCGTCGTTGTCGACGACCCAGTCGAGGTAACCGTCGATCAGCACATCGGAATTGCCCAACGGAAAGCTGTAGGACCACGCGGGGGTGATCTGCCAGACACCGTCGCCGGGCCGCGGGCCTTCGGTCTGGCGGCGGAAAATGTTCAGGGTGACGTAGTTGAAGCCGGGCACTTTCAGATCGAAGCCGGGACCGATCAGGTAGGCCTCGCTTTCACCTTCGCCGTACTCGTAGGTCATCGCCAACAGCACATCCTTGATCGGGCCGAACTCGATCTTGCGGTCGAGGATCTTGCCGAAAGACAGGCGCGGGGTGAACTCGCCGTAGAAGGTGTGCGGACCTTTGTTCGGGTCCTCCTTGCCGTTGTAGAAGATCTTGTCGACGAACAGAAAGTTGTCGCCGTACTTCCACTTGTCGGCGTGCTCGAAGGTGACCGTCTGCTGATAGGACGGGTTGATCGCGAAGTTCTTGCCGTACAGATAGCTGAGGCTGTTGCTCTGCCACAGCAGCAGATCGCCGGCCATGGCCTGACTCGCGGCCAGCAGGCCGCCACTCAACAGAACGTTGCTTTGCGTGCGGATCATCTGTTGCTCCCTTTTGTTTTTATTGTTTGAGGCACAAGCAGTTGCGTAGTCCCTGTGGGAGCGAGCCTGCTCGCGAAGCAGTTGTGTCAGTCGCCATCAATGTTGAATGACACAGTGCTTTCG